>JANXPR010000301.1 GCA_025357215.1 Acidobacteriaceae bacterium
CTTCATCAGGAGCGCAAACGGCGCTGTTGTTCGCCGACGCGCTGTTTTCCTTCAACGATTGGACTGACCGTACTCACCTGCCCCGCGGGGTGACGGCGGACCCGAATTCCGACGCCACTCTGTTCTACGTCAACAACACAATTTACGCCGGAGGACCCAGCGTTACTGCGCCGGACTTCCCCAGCATCGCCGCATTCCCCAAGTGGAAAACCCGGCCCGCGGTTTACACCGCCACGCTTCTCAATGGAGACCACTTCATGCACAGCTACATGAACGTTGATTTCGGTGGGTCGCGTGGATGGGAAAACGAGTTTCAGAGCTCCGTAGCGGTTGGCGGCTCAGGCTGCTGGTTTACCTTTGGACGAGACCACTGGTGGATCAACGCGGGCGGACCGTGGGGACTGATCAACATTGATCCAGTTGGCGCTGATGGCACGCCCGGCCTGCACCGGGTAAACCTGACGCTGAACTTTGAGCCAACCCGCAGGATCAAGCTCTACCAATTTGATCCATTGCATCACGACGTTGCAGTGTTTTCGCTACACTAAACCCGCTAAAGAGAGCCGGGACGCCTCATTGCCCCGAGCACCGGCTCTCTTTTTTCAAGACACTCTTGCGCACCGCGTCCAAGCGTCGTGTCTCAACCTCAGCCCTTTAGTCATGCGGCCTGAACATTTTTCGAAACCCTTACAAACTGAAGTCCTTGATCAGTGGAAGCGCCGCAGACTCTTTCAAAAGATTTAGCCCAGCAATGACAATCTGAGTTTGTAAATCTGTGTCGCCAGGCCGGCCCAAAGGATACCCCATTGGGAAAGGCACAAAGAGCGTCCTCGGAGGTTTTACTTTCTCGGAAATCTCGCGCAGAAGTGACAGGGCCACGGTTGGGATTCCGGCCTTTTCAATAACGCTGGCGATCAGTCCCACGGACTGGTTGCACATCGGTCAGGCTGGAACCAGGAAGACTCCATCCACTTGGTCGTCAACCAGAAGCCGCGCCACTGCCGGGGCGGTCTCTGCGATCAGCTTACCCGGCGCTGTGATGGAGCCCATGAAGCTAAAATGGCGATGATTCAACGCGCCAATAAGGCCGCGTGACACTAACTCGCGGAAACGATCAAGTGGAAAAACAAGGTTGCGATCCTGTAATGCTCCAGTCTGATCAAAAGCCGAGCTACGGTGCGCAATCCTGAGTTTTTGAACGTCCACGTCAGTCGGCAACTCGCGAAATGAACAATCTCCGCCCCGCAATTGTTCGTCAAAAGTCGGTTCCCCAAATTGATGGAGGGCGGCTGTTGTTATCAGAGCTACCTTTGCTTGCCGAAGGTCGGTACGAAAACTGGCTCCAGTCGCCCAGTCGCACGAGCGGAATCGGTAGGCTTTTACGAAAAGCCGATGTGCCAAAGTGAGATCGTTGATTTGGGCCATTCAAGATTGTATTGCCCTGGCTCCTTAGGCCAAGCACATTATCGCCGAACCCTCGCACCACCAGATTGCCTATTCGGAGCCAACATCTTACAAAATTCGACGCCAAGTGGAGCTGAAGGTCTGCTGACCTAGGTGGTCGGCCCTCGCGGACGATTTTAATCTATAGGAAAAATAAAAAAACCTGGCCCACGAGGAGCAGGGACGTACGAAACCGCACGACACCAATTAGAGAGCAAGCCTTTAGTTTGGTTCGGGATAAACCACCTTAAAGTGGGCGGGCATACCAGTGTGAAGAAAAGACTGGGAGAGTCTCTTGCAGCGTAAAGTGTCTACCCGACCGGCGGGCAATCCCGCCAAACGATTGCATGATCGACTCAGCCCAAAAACATGTTAAGTTATTATTTTTGACGGGCAGCATGGCTCCCTTAGCCGTGCCAGACGTCCTGCGTTGGAATGTGCAAGCGACTGTGCTCCATGAACCCTTGCACCTCCAATGACCGAAGGAGAAACCGACAATGTCTTTCGCTCGAGACCTGAGAGTGGCGATACGTTCCCTGGCGCGCGCCCGGTCGTTGTGGATCACCGTGGCTGTGACCCTGGCCCTAGGCATAGGCGCCAATGCGGCAATTTTCTCTGTTGTTCGCGGCGTACTTTTGCGCCCGCTTGCCAATCGCGACGAAGATCGCTTGCTCTATGTGAGGCAGAGCGCACCCGGCATCGGCCAGGACAATGCCGCTTTCTCCGTCCCGGAAATTATGGACATCAGCAGCGGCCTGAAGACCATCACCAAGGTCGGCACTTTTTCCGCGCTGGACTTCACCATTGTGGGACTGGGCGAGCCACGTGAAATCCGCGCGGGTGTTGTGGATGGGAACTACTTCGATGTGATGGGACTGCGCCCGGTGATTGGCCGCTTGCTCAATCCGGGCGACGACGGGCCCAACGCCCCCGGCGCGGCTGTACTGACATACAGGTCCTGGAGCACCGTGCTGCGCTCTGATCCCAGCGTGATTGGAAAAACCATCCGGTTGGGGAGTATGGAAGGCGGACGCACGGCGGTGATCGTGGGAGTGCTGGAACCGTCGGTGCCCTATCCGGTGGAAACCGAGCTGATCGCTAACTTGGTCACCAGTCCGCATCATCTTTCGGCCACCATGGTAACGGGCCGCGAACATCGAATGACGGAAGTGTTTGCGCGGCTTGCTCCCGGAGTGGAACTCGATTCCGCCAAGGCCGAACTGGCGACCGTACACGCCGCCATGGTGGCAGCGCATCCTGAGGTTTACAAGACCAGCGACCACTACAGGGTCGACGTGACCCGAATGCACGACCAGATCAACTCGCGGGCACGGACGATTTTGTGGGTGCTCTTCGCGGCATCGGGCCTGTTGTTTGTGATCGCCTGCTCGAATGTCGCCAACCTTATTCTTGCGCGGACTGTGCGCCGCGAACCGGAACTGGCCATCCGCTCGGCCCTGGGAGCAAGCACGAGCGCATTCCGATGTTCCCTTCTGGCGGAAAGTCTGGTGCTGTGCGGCAGTGG
>JANXPR010000316.1 GCA_025357215.1 Acidobacteriaceae bacterium
TGATCCCGGCAATGATGAGAGAATCGGGCTGCGTGCGCGCGAGTTCAAAATCCAGGTCTGTACCGTAAAAAGCGCTGTAGCGTTTCTTGACCAGATACATATCGGAGAGCGAAGTGTGAAGCTCCGGAAGCAGTTGCGATCCAGGCGTGCCTTTGATGGTCACGTGGATTCCGCGCTGGCGCATTTCCGGGAAAGCATCGCTCAGGTCAGGTTCAAATTCCTGGCGGACCCATATGATGGAATGTCCGGCATCGCGCATGAAGTCGGCCAGATCATTGATGGACTGAGTGAGTTGCGCACGAGACGCCTGGTTCCACTCCTCAAAATAATCATTCAACATGTCAACGACGATGAGCGCAGGTCTTTCCATACACCTTCCTTTTTCCCGCACCTTTATTCTGCCATGAAAAATCAAGGCCGCCATTTATCGGAGGTGCATGTCTGCCCAAGATCGGGTTTCACCCTAGATTTCCACAGTAACTTAGGCGCCCCTTAGATTCAGGTACTTAGCCGGAATTGCCTTATTTACATAGATTTAACGTGCCTTTCATAAGTTTGAAACTTATGAGTGCTACAACCATAGGGCATGCTGGGCAAATCTTACGATACGGTCATAATTTCGGATCTTCACCTGGGATCCCAGGTCAGCCGGGCCCAGGATGCGCTGGATTTCCTGCGCTCCGTTGACTTCCGGCGCCTCATCCTGCTGGGCGATATCTTTGCCGATCTCGACTTCAGCCGTTTGACCAAGGACCATTGGAAGTTTCTGGGCTACATCCGCAAGCTTTCCAATCCCAAGCATGAAAAAGAAGTGGTTTGGGTGGAAGGCAACCATGACCACGGATTGACGGAAGTGATGTCTCACTTGGTGGGCATTCCCGTGTACCAGCAATACGAATGGGAATTTGCCGGCAAAAAGCACGTGGCCATCCACGGCCACCAGTTTGACAGTTTTGGCATCAACAATTTTCACATCACGCGCATCGGACAGGCGTTCTTTTTGTTTCTGCAGAAACTTGATTCCAAGAAGAAGACGTTGGCCCGCTACCTGGACCGTCTGAACACGAGATGGCTGCGCTTATCGGCGCAGGTAGGTGACGGCGCGCTCAGCCACGCAAAACAAGGCAACGCTGAGCGCATTTTCTGCGGTCACACCCACGTCCCGCTCAGCCTGGAGCGGGACGGCGTGGAATATTACAACTCCGGGGCCTGGGTGGATTTGCGCTGCACTTACATCACGATCTGCCAGGAAGGAGTGGCTATCCATGAATACGATCCAGAAGCGTTTGACCCTAGTGATTCCGGCCAAGAACGAAGCGAGACTGTTGCCGACACTGCTCGAGTCGCTGTGCCAGCAGGATTATCCGCTGCTGCGGCACACTAAAGTCTTCGTCGCCGACGCCGGCTCAACCGACGGAACACAAGACCTGGCCCTGGCCTTTGGCGACCGGCTGGATATTGAAATCATCCCCGGCGGCCTGCCTTCCGTGGGACGCAACGCTGGAGCGCGCCGCGCTGAAACTCCTTACGTCCTGTTCATTGACGCGGACATGGAACTAAAAGACCGCACCCTGCTGCGCCGCACCATGGAACTGGCCGAACGCCGCCACCTGCATTGCGTTACCACGAACATCTGGTGCAGCAACGGCAGCCTGCGGGACAACATCCTTTATATGCTGAACGATCTTGCTCAGTACGGCTCGGTGATGGCCACTCCGTTCAGCACCGGCATGTTCATGCTGTTTGATAAGACCACGTTTGAGCGCCTGGGCGGCTTCCATGAAGCTGCGCTTTACGCGGAAGATTATTTGCTCAGCAAGAAAGTTGCGAACTGGCGCTTTGGCGTGGTTCGCGGACGCATCCACACCACCAACCGCCGCTTCCAGAACATGGGTTACTTCAAAATCGTGGGCCTGTTCCTGAAGACCATGCTCAACACCTGGAATGA
Organism: Acidobacteriaceae bacterium; assembly: GCA_025357215.1. Lineage (GTDB taxonomy): Bacteria > Acidobacteriota > Terriglobia > Terriglobales > Acidobacteriaceae > Angelobacter. The sequence goes on from JANXPR010000316.1 coordinate 1,949, forward strand.
AGATTATTTCCTGCGCGACCAGGGATACTGGCGCCAAAAGGTCTAAAATCCAAATCAGGAATGGATAAAGAGCCAGGCGAAAAATCCAATCACGCGTTCCCTGCGCAGTTTGCGTGGGGCGTAGCCACCTCGTCCCATCAAGTGGAAGGCGGCAACCTCAACAATCAATGGGCGGCCTGGGAACAGCAGGGTCGCATCAAGTCCGGCGACGCCGTTGGACTGGCGTGTGACTGGTGGCGCCACGCCGAACTCGACTTTGACCTGGCCCAACAGTTGGGCGTGAATGCACTGCGGCTGTCAGTCGAGTGGAGCCGCATTGAACCCGCTGAAGGCCAGTGGAACGCTGACGCGCTGAACCGCTACCGCCAGATGCTGCTGGCACTGCAAGAACGCGGCATGCGGCCGTTCGTCACGCTGCATCACTTTACGAATCCGTTGTGGTTGGAAGCCAAAGGCGGTTGGCTGGCGCCGGACGCTCCGCAACTTTTTGAACGCTACTCGCAGCGCGTGGTCTCCGCGCTGGGCGATCTCTGCACCGATTGGACCACTTTCAACGAGCCCAACGTCTACGTTTCTCTGGGATATTTCCTGGGTGAATTTCCACCCGGACGTCGTGGACGCTTCATGCAAGTAGCCCGCGTGACGCGCAATCTTCTGCTGTCACACGCCGCGGCGTATCGCAAGATCCACGAACTTCAGCCGGACGCTAACGTTGGATGGGCGCAACACTACGCCGTGTTCAAACCACAACGTAAAAAATTTGGCCCGGACCGCTGGCTGGCACGTTTTGTGAATCGACGGTTCAACCACAATTTTGCCGACAGCATTCTGGATGGCCGCGCTCCGTTTCCGCTGAACAAGTTTGGGGATTCCCTTCCGGAAGTAAAGGGCACCTGCGATTATGTGGGCATTAACTACTACAGCCGCCTGCGCGCGGGATTCAATTGGCGCAGCCCCAAGACTGCCTTCTTCCAGCTCACCGTGCCTCCGCACAAGCCGCAGGGTGATTCCGGCATCGAAGTCCCGTATGGCGAAGCCTACCCCAAAGGCCTGCGCAAAGCAGTCAAGAGCTTCAAGGCGTTCGAAAAGCCAATCTATATTCTTGAAAACGGCGTGCCAGACCGCGACGATCGTATTCGTCCGTGGGTAATTCAGTCCAGCGCGCAACAAATGCAACGCATGCTGCGCGACGGCGTTGACCTGCGCGGATACTTCCACTGGAGCCTGACCGATAACTTCGAATGGAACGAAGGCTGGCACCTGCGCTTCGGCCTGATCGAACTTGATCCGGCAACGCAGGAACGCAAGGCGCGTCCCAGCGCTCAGGTCTATGCGGACGTTATAAGGAAGAGTAGGAACGGGGCCTCACCCTCGTCATCCCGACGACCGTTAAACGAGCGCGCGCACACTCCAGCGCGCGAGTAGGTCGGAGGGACCTTGCGCTTTTCTTCTCACTACGCTGCCCCTGTCGCTTGGGTAAGTTGAAACTGTGTTGGAAGCCAGCCAAAAATACTTGATTTCTGCCTTTTTAAGGAGCATGCTAGGTGGAAATCTGCTACATATCGAAGCCAGATTTTAGGGAGTCGAGAAGCGACGTAAGGCCACCCGGCAAGAACGGAGCGGAGACGCGCGAACACCCCAAGCTGCGTACGAGTTCTCCTCAATAACCCGTAAACCTCTCATCCAGTCAGTACTCCTGTTCAAAACACACCTTTACAGGAGAGACTCGCCTTGCGAAAACCATGCATGTTGTTGCAAGTTCAGCTGATTTGTACCTGTTGTCGGCAGCCGCACGACGCTCAGAAAAGATGGGAAGACCAGATGTCCGCACTCATTGTGGGCGTTGAAAAATATGTTGTTTGCCCGCTCTGCACTCAGAACGTGCCGAGACACATTTTCCGCAGTGCCATTTACAGGATGCGGTGCCACGAAGCAGTCAGAAGGCTCTATGAGGAGTGGGCGGCCAAAAGGCTCCTCGGTAAAGGCAAGTAATGGTGAGCATTTTGGCTTTGGACGCTCGGCGTATTTTTGGCTGCTTTTCCGTGCAAGGCAAAGTGTCAGGGCATGACTTGAGCGCGCAGCCCGAGCGAGCGTAAGCGAGCAAGGGCTGCGAAGTCATGCTGAAACAGGTGTCACAGAAAGAAATTCCTCGCGCCGCAGGCCCGTGCGCAGCGAAGCGGAGCGCCGGAATTCAGAATGAGGGTTGCGGAGGTGCAACCCACGCTTCTACGAAAAATAAACGCGCGACAGGGCAGCAGCTAACTCTAGGGGGCTATGATCTCGCGGAAAAACTGATCAGCTTTTTGCGAGTTAATTGCTTTCAACTGTTCATAAACCTTCAACACTCGGTCTCTATCGCCAACGCTGGAGTAAAGTTCTCCCAGAATATACCAAGCGTCTGCAAATTGTGGATTTAGCCTTATGGCTTCTTCAAGAGATGGTTTTGCCTTGTCGTAGTCACGCAAATCTAGGTACGCTCTTCCAAGATTGGCCCAAGTGATCGCCACTTTAGGATCGAGGCGCAATGCCTCTCGATACGCGGACACGGCTTCTACGTTTCTTTGCGCAGCGTGATGAGCAGTACCGAGGTCATTCCAATTTTGCGGATCATCCGCATTTAAGCGAACGGCAGTCTGGTAGGCCTTTATTGCCTTAGCGAAATCTCCCAAGTCCTCGTAGGCACCACCCAAATCACCCCAGAAGTGCGGGTTGTTCGGAGCGAGTTCGACCGCTTTCAAGAGCGCAGCCAACGCATGGTCGTAATCATTTAAACTCGAATAGTCCACTCCTAAATTGTTCCACGCCACTGGTTCGTTGGGAATCACCTTGGTCGCCTCTATTTCCGCCTGGATTGCTCGTTTATGATCACCATTTTCGCGGGCTTGTCTTGCAAGTTCCAGCAACAGCAATTCGTGATACTCCGGGCTGTCCTTGTCTAGCGGGAATTGGCCTGAGAAGCTGTGGTTAGCTGTGAGTCCTACGATCCACTCAGTTGGGAGAGCAAAATTCAAGTTTTGGCCTTCCATGAAAGTGAAAGTGGTTAGACCAACCAGTTTGCCAGTGATGTCAAACAATCCTCCACCGCTCGAGCCATGCGAGATGGCCGCAGTCGTCTGAATGACTCGGCCCTCGTGATACTCGCGAATGCCGGAAACGAGTCCCTCTGACAACGTCAACTCCAATCCTTCCGGTGCCCCGATCGCGTACACGCGTTCACCAACCGTTGTGGTCGATGACTTTCTAATGTCAACCGGCTTTGCCTGCAATCCATCTGCTTTCAATTGGCAGAGGTCATGGTCCGGGTCGAGATGCGTGATGATCGCGGGCCACGATCTAGTACCTTTTCGAACGCGCCAACTGATCCCATCTTCAATCACATGTCTGTTTGTAACTACTTCGTTCGGGGAAACGGCAACTCCACTGCCCATTGCTACCGGCTGACCACCAACGCCCAAGGCCTCGACAATAAATACCGATGGGGAAACACGCGCGAACATTTCCTGTGGCGAAGGCAGTTTTTGTTGACTCTGACCTAGCGCCTTGGATCTGGGATTGGTTTGTGGCGGAAGTAGCGGCGCTAGCACAAAGAAACAAAGGTAAGTGATAGCAGACGCGCGCCAAGGTTGCATGTTTTCCCAGCCTCTCACTCATGGGTCGCTTCTTGCGCGTCAATTTTGCAATAACCTCGTCTCAAAGGCAATGCCGCTCTCGTTGCTGCGCGCGGGCCTGCGGCAGCGAGGAAGAAATCATTCGATTCGCCTACCCGGCACTTATTCCTCAGCGCGGAACGCGCCTCGGAAACGTGGCCGGGCTATTATCAGTCGTCCCGCCCGGGGCGGGACTGGAGGCGAACTCGCAACCCCTCGTTGACTGTCCCCATTTACGGCTCGTCGCGAAGTCACGAGAATGATGCCGGTCTTGCTGTCCAACCCAACTTGGATCAACATCGCGCGAAACCATCCAGCCCACTGTCCTTCAGGACACTTGACACGCGTGCGTGCCGATGAACTACTTCGCAATTGATTCGCCGATGGAAATGCGTTATTCTTCAGCAGCCCTGAGGGGTGAGCCTTGCTGATCTTTGAAAACTAAACAACGAGTATCAAGCTTCTAGCCAATCAAAAACCCAAGAGCGCTGAAACCTACGCCAATTTGGGATGAATCGTGTTGAGATGAGCTGAAACTCGCGTCAAACTCTACCCAACCACGCAAAGATCGCGCGCGGTTGGGGCCCCATTGGGATCGGTTTGCTAAGTCCTTTAGATCTTGGGATGAGGAGGGAGGGGCGGAGAGATCGCCGGAATCGCCGTGATCGCCGACATCGCGCGTGATCGGAAGACCCAAACCGTTTACCGCAGAGGACGCAGAGGTTCGCGGAGGAAAGAGAAAGCAGATTTCTCGGGCGGAGCCCTCGGAATGACAAGTCCTTAGAGGTTTGGTCCATGGGATGAATTCGCTAAGTCCTTTAGACTTTGGGATGAACGGGGAGGGGGACTCGCCCCAGACGGCGACGGCAACTATCATGGACACGATGACCCACACCGTCTATCTCCACAGCTACGACCGCTACGTTGACGTCCTGGAATATCACCTACCGGATGGCACGTTCAAGATCATCCATCACGACGAATGGGAGAAGCTCGGCATTCCGCTCACCATGGGTAACTTCTGCAGCGAAGATCATTACGTTGCCGGCGTGTTCGCCTCGCCCGAAGGGCCGGTGTTCTTTCTGAACTCGCAACATGTGGTCGGGCGCTACCGCTGGACGGTGGCCACGTTGGAAAAGCTTCCGCCTCCCCCGAAATGCATGAAGCGTTTTACCCTTTTCCACAAAGAGCTATACAAGAGGACGCTGGAGTTCGGCGTGATCTACACGGAAAGATTCGGGATCGGCACGAATCCGTACGATAACGAAGAAGAAGACGTGGACTTGTTCGCCTGGATTGAGCGCATGTTGAAGAGCGAGGCGTCGTTCAAGCTTTTTACCAAAGACTGGGTCGCCTAGGCACGGTTGAGATTTCGCGAAGAGGGCTGGCTTATTGCGAGACTTCGGCGCCTAGCGTCTCGTTGGGAGCGGGCGGCGTAGCAGGCTGCGCGTCGAGCGACGACTTGATGCCCCAAATCTCGCTGGCGTATTCGCGGATGGTGCGGTCGCTGGAGAAGGTTCCCACGCGCGCCACGTTCAAGATAGCTTTGCGGCCCCAGATGTCCGGCTGCTGGTAGTCGGCGTCAGCACGGCGCGAGGCTTCGAGATACGAAGGCAAATCGGCCATCAGGAAATAGCGGTCGCCGCGGTCCAGAATTTCATCCACGATCCAGCGGAACAGGCCGCTTTCGCCGGGACAGAAACGGTCTGACGCCAGATTGTCCATCACGCGGCGCAGCGCCGGATTCACGTTGCACAGCTCACGCGGATTGTAATTGCCTTTCTGGCGGTACCAGCTTACGTCGTCGGGCGTGAGGCCGAAGGTGTAAATGTTTTCTTCACCCACGGCTTCCATGATTTCAATGTTCGCGCCATCCAGCGTGCCCAGCGTGAGTGCGCCGTTCATCGATAGCTTCATGTTGCCGGTGCCGGAAGCTTCCATGCCAGCAGTGGAAATCTGCTGGCTCAGGTCGGCGGCGGGCATAATGAGTTCGGCCAGCGAGACGCGATAGTCGGGAACGAAGACTACTTTCATTACCTGGTCCACGCGCTTGTCAGCGTTCACAATGTTGGCCACGTTGCAGATCAACTTGATGATCTGCTTGGCGGCCCAGTAACCAGGCGCCGCCTTGCCGGCAAACAAATATGTGTGCGGGACTTTGGGATCTTCACCGTCTTCCACAATCGCCAGATATTGGTGGATCACGCGCATCACGTTCAACAGTTGGCGTTTGTATTCGTGAATGCGTTTTACCTGGACGTCAAATAACGATCCGGGATCAACGGTCACACCGGTACTACTCAGCACTTCGCGCGCGAGGCGTTCTTTGTTGTGGCGCTTGATTTCCAGGAATTCGAGCTGGAACTCCTTGTCGTCGGCATGTTTTTCCAGACCGCGCACCAGTTCAAGATCGGTAATCCAACCCTCACCCACGGTCTTGGTAAAAAGCTTGGCCAGTCCCGGATTGGCTTTGAGCAGCCAGCGGCGCGGAGCAACTCCATTGGTCTTGTTGCTGAAACGCTCCGGCCACAGCGCGGCGAAATCGGGGACGAGAGAAGTCTTGAGCAACTCGCTATGCAGTTTGGAAACGCCGTTCACTGCGTGACTGCCGATGATGGCCAGGTGCGCCATGCGGACTTGCTTCTCCGGGCCTTCTTCAATAATCGACATGCGGCGCTGGCGCTCCATGTCTCCCGGCCAGGAACGTTCCACCGTCCGCAGGAACTGGTGGTTGATGCCAAAGATAATTTCCATGTGCCGGGGCAGAACGTGCTCCAGCAGGGAAATCGGCCAGCGCTCCAACGCTTCCGGCAACAAGGTGTGGTTGGTGTAGCCGAGTGTGGCTTGCGTGCATTCCCATGCCTGGTCCCATGTGAGCTGGTGCTCGTCGACGAGTAAGCGCATAAGCTCCGCCACGCTCAGGCTGGGATGCGTGTCATTCATCTGGATGGCGACTTTGTCCGGGAACGCACCGAACGTGGTGTGCGTGGTGCGATAGCGGCGGACAATGTCTTTCAAGGAACATGCCACCAGAAAATATTCCTGCAAAAGGCGAAGTTCCCGGCCGGAAAGAATAGAGTCGGACGGATACAACACGCGCGAGATATTTTCCGATGCGATCTTCTGTTCCACGGCGCGGATGTAATCGCCGCGATTGAAAATCTCAATGTCGAAGTCCTGCGAGGCGCGCGCGGTAAAGAGACGCAGATAGTTCACGCTCTGGCCATTGAGTCCGGCCACCGGCATGTCATTGGGGACGCCCACCACGATCTTACAATCGATCCAGCGTTGCTGGCGCTTGCCTTCCGGATCGCGCAGATGTTCAAGACGCCCGTAAATAGGAATCGCGCAAAGCTCTTGCGAGCGTTCGATGTAGAAAGGCGTGCCATCTGCTTTCCAAATATCGGGCTTCTCGCGTTGATGTCCGCCGATGATCTCCTGCCGGAACAAACCGTATTCGTAATCGATGCCGTAACCAAAGCCCGGCATGTTCATGGTGGCCAGCGATTCCAGAAAACAGGCCGCGAGACGGCCGAGACCGCCGTTGCCCAGTCCGGCATCCAGCTCGGATTCCGTTACGTGCTCCAGATGAATGTTCAGTTCGGCGAGAATCGCGCGGCACTGTTCTTCCAGCCGCAGATTGCAGAGGTTGTCACTCAGCCACCTTCCCATCAGGAACTCCATGGAGAGGTAGTAGAGGCGCTTGGCGTCCTGTTCGCGATAGCGCTGCTCGGTGACCAGCAAGCGTTCAATCAGCAAGTCGCGAATGGCCAGGCACATCGGCTTGAAGAGTTCGCGCGGAACCATGTTGCCGTCGGGACGCGCCAGCGTGTAGCGCACGTGGCGCATGATGCAGTCCCGCAAAGACTCCGGGCTGGACGCGGTTTCCGTTAGCAAATTGGACGGCATCGTGAAATTGAGCGCAAGCCGCCCATGCAGCCTGCGCTGGGCAGACGCCTTTGGCGACTCATGTTCTAGTATGGCACACGGGTGCCGTGGCGGCACTAGGGTTAATCCCTCCGTGTTATTTACAAGGCGGGTCTTTTGGTGTGCCAGTTGGTCCGGCTTTGGAAAAGGCGCGCGGCGTGCACAACCTTAGCATCGTCTAATGGACGCGCGATGAATTGCAGGCCCACGGGCAGACCATTTTTACTGAAGCCGCACGGTACGCTGATGGCCGGCAGTCCGCAGATGTTGCCGATGCCGCCGATGGGATCGGCGAAAGAGAGCTCGTCATCAAGATTAGCTTCCAGCTTGCTGGCGGTCACAGGCAGAGACGCGCCGACGAGAACGTCCACCTCATTAAACAGGTCGTCCATCTTTTTTACGATCACGCCGCGAATGCGCTGGGCCAACATGAAGTCCGACGCGCTGATTTCTTCATTCATATAGCCGCCAATGCGCGCCAGCGGATCGCTAAGTTGCGTGACTTGTCCGGACTGAATGAGCGAACGAAACGCTGTGGCGCCTTCCACGGAGACAATGGTACCGGCGGCGGCTTCCCACGGACCCTCGGGAAGGCTGACGTTCTTGACCGAGGCTTCTTTTGATTTACCCCCGTGACTTTCTTCCAGAACTTTGCGCGCCTGCGTGGTGGCATCGTTCACGTCGGGCTGGAGTTCTTTCCACTGGTTGGCCATCCATCCCATACGGAGTTGGCCGGATACCATGCTGCCGGAATACTTGGCTTCCGCTTCCGGTAGGCAGCCAAGGTCTTCGGGATCATGGCCAGAAATTACGCGCAATATCAGGTCGCAATCTTCGGCGGTTCGTCCCATGGGACCAATCTTGTCCATGGAATAAGCCAGGGCCATGGCTCCGGCGCGACTTACGCGGCCAAAGGTGGGGCGCAAGCCGGTGACGCCGCAGAAGCTTGACGGACAAATGATCGAGCCCCAGGTCTCGGTGCCCAGCGCGAACGCGGCGAGCCCTGCGGCCATGATGGCGCCCGATCCGCTCGACGACCCGCAGGTCCAGCAGCCGGTGTTCCACGGATTCTTTGCCGGGCCAGTGGCTGACGCCGACGCAAAGCGGTAGCCGAGTCCGCCAGCCAACTCGATCATGGCGGCTTTGCCGAGCAGGACGGCGCCTGCGTCATGCAACTTGCGGATCACCGTGGCATCACGGTCAAATTTCTGGTCGACCAGCGGACGCACGCCCCACGTGGTGGGATAACCTTTCACGGCGAGCAGATCCTTGGCGGCGAAAGGAATGCCGTGCAGCGGGCCGCGATATTTTCCTGCGGCAATTTCTTTTTCCGCGGCGCGGGCCTGCTGCAGCGCCAGCTCCGGCGTGAGCGTGACGTAGGCATTGAGTTTTGGACCGAGCTTGCGGCTGCGGTCCAGATAGCTCTCGGCAAGTTCCACGGGGGAAAGCTGGCGGGTACGGATCTTTTTGCCGAGTTCGGCGACGGGAAGAAAGAGAATGTCTTCGCTGAGCATTAGCGCTTCCCTTCTTTGGATTGGGACTTGGACTTTGCTTTTGCCTGCGGCGAACCGCCGGGCTGAGCGCCGTGCGGCCCAAATACCGTGGCCGGCTGGTCACCGTTGTCGAGCGCGAAAGCGCGCATTTTCTCCAGCCCGTCTTGTCCTTCAGACAACGCCCGGCGGATGTCCGCCTTTTGCTCGTCGTTGAGCCGGGCGCCGTACTTGCGGAAGATGTTGTTGATCTTCATTTCGACTTCAGCGCGGGACTCTGGAGTGAGCTTGGCCAGGGCGGCTTGCGCCTGCTTGTCTTGAGGTGTGGACGCCTGTTGTTCGGTTTGGGCCAGCAAATCTCGGGATGGAATCAATGCTGCTGTGGCGACGGCAGCTGCGCCTAGTGCGAATTCGCGGCGACCGATGGAAACCTTGGACATAGAATTTCTCCTGCTGAAGCGGTAACGCGGGAGAGTACAGGAACAGCAGGGTGGGGGTCAAACTTCTTTCTTTGTCCTGAGCGGACAGGGAGATTCCTGTGGCAAAGAAAGAGGGTGGGCCGCGAATGAACGCGAATGTTTTGTTAGTTCGACGCAGCAGACGACCAGATTCCTCCTACCTCTCGCAATAACACGTTGGTGGTGAGAAATGCTGATGGATCGAAACTTGAAGCTGACTAAGATTCAAAGTAGAAAACGAAGAACACAGGCAGGAGTGCCTGTGCCACACAAGTTTGGAGTGACTGCGATTCGCTTGTATTCCTGAGGCTGCTGCGGAGCAGGTTCCTCCCCCTTCGGCCAGCTCAGGATCGGAAAGACACATCGAGAAGGGTAAAGATTGTGAAGGCAAGTCCACCACCGAGGCACAGAGAAATCGAGGTAGCTCAGTAGAGCCAGTGGTGCGACTCTAGAAACCCTTGCGTGTCGTGAGAACTCCCTGATGCGGCATCGAGATGTTTGTCATCCTCGGGATCCTTCCGCTCGCCCTCACGCTTGACGGCGCTCGGACTTCGGTCAGGATGACAGGGGCTGGCGGTGGTCGATTACGACGGAAGCTTCGAGAGTAATGACCGATCAATGCGCCACGGCACAGAGATCTCCAGCCTTCGTGTTCCCTCGTGTCCTTTGTGGTTAAAGCTTTTGGAGGCGTTAGAACGTAAACGCCAAGCCGCCACGCAAAGAGCGTGCAGCCTGCACCATGTAGACGGTGCGGCCGTCCTGGCCGTTGGCGGGCAGGTAGCCCTGGGCCAGTATGTTGCGCATATCCAGCAGCGCTTCCATCTTGGCGGGAACCAGGGAGCTGCTGGGCAGAGGCTGGCGGATAAAGATGCTCAAGTAAGGATCGGTCTGTCCGGGGGAGGCGTTGAACGCGTCCACGGCGGAAAGCGTGTTGCCGCTGGTCCATTTATAGGAGGCAATCCAGCGTGTGTGCGAGACAGGGACGAAGCCGGCAAGTTTGGCGCCGACTGAGTTCTCGCGGCTGGTTGCCAGCGCCTGAGCCAGATTCTGAAATGCGACGAGCGAGTCCGCCGTCACGGCGCCGCCATTGGCATAGTCAAAGGTAGCGGTAAGATCGCCGGAGATCTTGTGTTGAATCACCACGCGCACACCGGTGGTGCTGAGACCCGGGTTGTAGGCGTAAGAGAAGGTGCCGGAGTAAACGTCCGGCAAAACGTCCTCTGAGTAGCTCGAAGGATCGCCCGCGCCGGTAAGTACCAAGTTGCGAAGGTGGTCCATGTAGGCCGCAACCTGGACGCTGGTGTTGCCCATCCGGCGGGAAACGGAAACTTCCTGGTGGCGGGCGTTTTCCACTTCCGGCCAGCCGTTGGTCAAGGCCATTCTGGGGCCGGATTCGCTCAGGTCGACCGGAGCGGAATCGTATCCTTTGGAAGCGCGGGTATCGGGTTCCGATGTGGCGTAACGGTATTCCACCACCATGTCTGGCGAGAGATGGATTTCCACCGAGCCATAGGGCCGCAGTGCGGCCACGCGCTTGGCAAATTCCATGGACTGCAGCGCGGCGCCGTATTCCAGGTCAATAAATCCGGCCACGGTCATGCGATCTGAACTGTTGAGTTCCAGCGCAGCATATGGCGAATTTTCCACGGCCAGGCCCGGCGCGGCAAAGCGGCGATAGGTCAAGGTAAGCGTGGGACGAGACGACTCACCGAAATCATGCGCGTAAGAAGCGCGTAACACGCCGGTGGGATCGCCCGATGCAGATCCGATGTTTCCGTTGAAGGACAACATGCCGGAACTGAACAAAGATTTTTCCAGCGCGAAGGTGGTAGTCATGTCCCCGGCGCTGCCGAATCCATCGGCGGGCGAGCCGGCCATGAAAGCCACGCGGGCTTTGAGGGAACGATCTTCAGGTTTTTCCGGGTTGGAAACCACGACGACGTCACTACCGTCATGGCGGTCTTTTTTCAGCGCGCGCAGCACGGGACGGTTGGCGGCGGAACGCAGGGTCCAATGCCAGTCGTCGGCTTCAGTGGCGCTAGGATGTTTTGGCGGCAATAGCTTCAGTGCGTCCGTGAGCGTGCTCAGGGTGATGTTGATCAGCAGACGGGCGCCGGAACGTAGAACGACATTTTGCTGCAAAGTTGGCAGGAAGGACGCCGCAGTTACTTTTACCTGATAGGTGCCGGGACGCAAAT
>JANXPR010000317.1 GCA_025357215.1 Acidobacteriaceae bacterium
CGCGGCACGGAAGGCGAACGAACTGAGGTAGTCCAGCGATGCCACGCCGCGAACGCCGTATCCAAAAGAGGACTCTCCGTTGACCTTGATGTCTTCACCGCCTTGGTTCACGGTAATTGGGTTGTTGTTGGCGTCTTTGCCCGGAATGCCACGGTCCAGCACCTGAAAATATGTGGCGTTCAGATACGAGCCTTCGGTGGGCTTGGCGCGGAAACTTTCTTGCAGTAGCCAGCCGCGCTTGGAGAGATATTCGCCGCCCAACGTCGCGTCCAGGCTGCGGTTGATGGCCCAATAGAAGGAATCGCCCAGAATCGTTCCTTTACTGCTGGAAGTACCTACATTGGGAATGAGGAAACCGCTTTGGCGTCCCAGCTGTTCCACGGGCGGCGCGGCATAGGGCAGGTAAATTACCGGAACGCCTTTCAGCCGAAACGTTGCCTGGTAAATGTGCGCGAAGCCGCCGACGCGCAGGATTATTTTTTCCGCGTTGAACGTCCATTTGGGGTGCGGCTGCTCACAAGAAGTTACAGAACCGTGATGCAACTCGTATTCGTCCGGACCAATTTGCACCACCATTTTTCCGGTAAAGGTGATCGGGTTGGAAGAAGTAAGAGTAACGCTCTTGCCGCTGAAACGCGCTCCGGTTGTGCCGGTTACGTCATAAAACTTTCCGGTCTGCGAGTGGACGTTATAGGTAGCGTGGCTGGCCGTGATGTGAATGTCGCGCGAACCACCGTCAATGGACGCGTGGCCTTCCGCGCCGGCCTCGCCGGAAGCGTAGTCGTAGGTCACGGTCTCAGCGTGGAACGAGTATTCCGCAAAATGGATCTCAACGTCGCCACGCAATGTATAGACGTCGCCATTCTTCTCGCACTGGCGGGCGGTGATCTCCACCGGTTGTTCCGGGCTGATGGCCACTTTGAATCCCCTGGGAGTCTTGGCTGCGGCCGCGTTCTGGCCGGCGTCAAGGGCGGCGCCTGCCTGCGCGGGATGGGCCGAGGGTGGAGCGGTCAGAAGCATGTGGCAGGGCGCCGGCTGGTCGTCAGCCTTGGGAGCGGACGACTCCCCCGTTGCCTGGCTTGTCACTAGCGGCGTGGCGGTAAACAGATGACAAAGCACCAACGCTGTGAAAACATGGAGGAGTCGGGAACGCATGCCATTGAAGTCTTGACTGGGCAAGGTATCACGCCGAGTTTTAGAAAAGCAAAGGCCACGCGGTTCCGGCGCGCTTCTGGCGAAGCTCACAACCTGCTCCATGACTTGTCCCCTCTGCGGTACGTCGTACCCTTGTCCGCATAGCCGTAGGAATACGGCCGTCCTCACTGAACCTGTCTTTACTGAACCTGTCTTTGCCGGAACAAAGCCGGATTGGAACGACCCGGAGTTTGCCGCGTCGTCTGACCAGTTGCTGGCTGCAAACCGGCGAGCCGTGGGCGAAAGCGTGAATAATGAAGACTATTGGCGGCAGGAAGTTGTGTCGCGCCTTCAGCAGCATCGTGCGCGGCGGCGGAAACGGACTGATCCCGAATCGTCACTGTCGTTGGAACTGGAATTTGCGGTGAATATGACAACGGCAGCCCCTGAACCGACCCGCGAGACAGGACTTCATTTCCATGAGCCGCCACCGCTGATCGTGCCGCGTCCGGAAGAGGTGATGCCGGTGCGGGAACACGAAATGGCGTCGCGTCCCACTGAATTTGACGAAACCTTTGGCGAGCCTGCGGAATTTACTGCGCCCGAGCCGCCCCCAGAGCTGCCTAAGGTCCTGCGCTTTCCTCGTCCGGCAAGCATGAGCCCGCCGGCCGCGCGTCTGCACATGAAGATGGTGGAAGTAAGGATGGAAGAAATGGCAGCGGAGCTTGATTTGCCTCGGAGCGTTCTGCCGAAGCCCGTTCTGCCGGAGGGCGTTCTGTCTAAGCCCGTTCTGTCCGAACCAGTCTTGTCCAAGGTTCCAATGCCAGAAGCTCCGCGCATTGTGTACGCTACCGAGCACCCGGTGGAAGCCGAGCAACTGGAATTGCTGCCCAGCTTTGACGACATCCGTCTGGAAGCGCCCCAGAAAAGTCTTACGGACGACCTGGAAGCCGTTCCGCATCCGGCAGCGCTACGTTTGCGCGCGATGGCCGGACTGGTGGACATGGCGATTGTGCTGGCGACGACTATCACACTCGCTTACGGATTTTTGCGCATGGCCGGCTTTCCGCCGCTTCCGCGTTCGGCGTTCCCGTGCCTGCTGGCTGTTGGCGGCGTCTTGTGGACGGCGTATCAATATCTCTTTCTCGTATACCGCGGTAAGACTCCTGGCATGATGTTTGCTGGTCTGGAACTCAAAACGTTTTCCGGCGAACACGCGCCACTCTTCTCGCGACAAATGCGGGCCCTATCGTGTGCACTGTCTGTCTTCTCGGTCGGACTGGGCTACGGCTGGGCTCTGGTTGACGAAGACCAGCTCGGCTGGCACGATCGGATTACCGGAACCTGCATCACGGTGGATCCTGAGGTGGGCTGGAATGAAAGCAATCCAGTTGATCAACCAGTTGAAAAGTTTCCCGTGCAGAGCGAAACCGATCTGCCGTACTAAGAATCTTTTTACGCGGGCCAATTCCACATCACACGCGGCTTTCCACAATCCGTAGGGTTCCCTCGCCCTGCTCGGGAACAACAGCATTTGCTACCATCAAATAGATGGCTATAGACAACAAAGTTCGTGTCCGGTTTGCTCCTTCGCCCACGGGACAGCTCCACATCGGCAACGTACGTACGGCGCTTTTCAATTGGCTTTTTGCGCGTCAAAAGGGCGGGGCGTTCATCCTGCGCATTGAAGATACTGACGTGGAGCGCAGTGAAGCGCGCTATGAAACGCAGTTGCTGGAAGACCTGACGTGGCTGGGCCTGGATTGGGACGAAGGTCCGGACGTGGGCGGGCCATATCCGCCGTACCGCCAGTCCGACAAAATGGCCGAGTACCAGGCCTACGGCGATCGGCTGCTTAAAGAGAACAAGGCTTACTACTGCTTTTGCACAGCCGAGGAGTTGGAAAGCGACCGGCAAAAAGCTCTGGCCGAACAACGCCAGCCGGTTTACTCCGGCAAGTGCCGCACGCTTGACGCCGATGAAGTTGCGCGGCGTCGCGCGGCGGGCGAAGCGCCAGCCATCCGGTTGAAGACGCCGGAACATCCGATTCGTTTTCATGACATCGTCCGCGGCAATGTGGAATTCCCGCACGAAGTAATTGGCGACCAGATCATCATCCGCTCCAGCGGCATGCCGATTTACAACTACGTGGTGGTGATTGACGACGCCGATATGAAGATCTCCCACGTGATCCGCGGCGATGATCACATTTCGAATACTCCCAAGCAGGTGGCGGTGTACGAGCAACTGGGACTGCCGGTGCCGGAATTCGCGCACCTGTCGACGATTCTGGGTCCGGACCGCGAGCGGTTGTCCAAGCGGCATGGAGCGACGTCCGTTGCGAACTTCCGCGAGATGGGAGTTTTGCCGGAAGCGCTGATGAACTATCTCGCGCTGCTGGGCTGGGCGCCGACGGGCGGCGATCGCGAACTGTTCCCCAAGGACGAGTTGATCAAAGAGTTTTCGCTGGAGCGCGTCACGCCATCGCCCGCGGTGTTTGATACCGAAAAGCTCAACTGGCTGAACCGGCACTACATCAAGCAGAGTCCGCCGGAAAAAATCCGCGAGATGGGCAAAGGATTCCTGCAGCAAGCCGGCCTGTTGCCGCCAACGTTGGATGCTAGCGTGGTCGCGTGGGCGGACAAGCTCATTGACCTACTTGCGCCTTACGTGGACCGGCTAGACCAGTTGCCGGAAAAAGCCGGCATCATCTTTAAGCATGATCCGCGGGCGGCGCTGGCCGTGCCGGAAAACGCCGAAGCTTTTGCCGGCGATAAAGGCAAGGCCGTGGTCGAGGCGTTTGCGCAGCGGGCGTCCGTTTCGCCGCTTACGCCCGAGCAGTTCAAAGCCGCGATGAATGAGGTCAAAACCGAAGCCGGCGTGAAAGGCAAAGACCTGTTTCATCCCGTACGCATCGCTTTGATAGGTTCTCATTCCGGCCCGGACTTCGACCGACTCATCCCGCTGATCGAAGAAGGTAGCGCGTTGAAGTTGCCGGTACATGTGAAGAGCGTGCGGGAACGAGCGCAGGATTTTCTGGCGGCGCTTGGGTCGAAATAATGAAGTCCCATTTCCGGTTTGAGTTTGCTTTCCCGCGGAACTATGAAGCCAAGGTCCTGGAGTCTGCACCGCTGCCACATCCTCTGGAAAAGCTCTACCACTTTCCAGTGGAGTTAGAGGAAGGCGACCGTAGCGGAGCGTACGTGCGCGTCGTTCCACCCAAGGGGCCGGCGTGGTCCGGGTTCTTTGCCCAGGGATTTGATTCCGACCAGGTTGTGACGTGCGTAGCTTCGTGTCCAGATCCTGATTCGCTGTGCGTTGTTGCCGGCGGCTATGGTTATGTGGTGAACGCCGGCGATCCAAAGCAGTGGCAGCAGATCGAGCAGCGTCCGGTAGCGGACCTTCGTACAGTCACCGGATTTTCGCCGCATGAATCAGGACTGTTGCTCTTTACCGGGTTTACCAGCGTTGTCGCGCTCGGTCGCGATGGAATTGCCTGGACCACGGAGCGGCTGTCCTGGGAAGGTGTTCGTCTAGGCAAGATCACCGGCGGCGAGCTGCATGGATTTGGCTGGGACCCGGCTTCCGACAAAGAAGTCGCGTTCGTGGTGGATCTGGCTACAGGCAAGCATACCGGCGGAGCTAGGCCAGGGCATCCAGACGGCGTTGCCAGGATCTAATCCGGCTGCCACATAGATTACGCCAACGGCCGAGACTATACTGCTTTCTACGATACTGCTATCTACCTTGAGTTATAAGTTGAATCTATAGTTCAAGCTTGGTGCGGAAAAGGAAGTTTGCATGAAAAAGCCTGCGTTTATTCTTCTTGGCTGCTTCGGCCTACTGGCTTTGGTTTCCTGCGGTGGAAGCTCAACCAAGACAAATCCTGTCGCTTTCGCTCCCGCCTCCTTGACTGGGAACTTCAGTTTTACGGCAACATCGCAAAAGCTGAGCCCAAACCAAATCTTCATCGGTGGCGCGCTCCAGACAGACGCGAACGGACACATCAGCGGAACGCTGGGAGTTTCCAACTCCACGTCGAACTGCATTGCTCTGGGAACTACCGCGGCATTTACAGGAAGTATCAATCCGCAGAATCTGCTAACGCTGACTAGCGCTCCCATCAACGGACAGGTCATTACTTTCACGACCACCATGAGCGCTGACGGCAACTTCTTTAGCCAGGGAACCTACTCGATTGCGGGCGGCTGCTTGACGGGCGACCAAGGCGGACTCAACGCGCAGCATTTGCTTACGGGCGTCTATAGCGGATCCGTGCTGATCGGCGGCAACCCGATCAACGTGTCGCTTACGGTGAACCCTCCGGGCAATCCTGACGCAACCGGCGCATTTCCTCTGAATGCCGGCGCCGCATTCACCAACACCACAGCCTGTGGAGGCTTTACCGGGCTGGCCACCGAAGGCGGCGCACAGACCGGCTTGACCGTGGCTTTCACGCTGGGCGCTGGCGCCAATCCGGTGGTCACGTTTGGCGGATCGGCGATTGATGGATCGGCAACATTGCTGATTGGGACGCTGGGCATCAGCGGCGGCGCCTGCAACGGGATGAGCGGCCAGATTACGATGAGGAAAGCGTAACGAATTCCATCCTTCCGTAAAAACCGCCAACGGGACCCTGCGCCCGGGTTGACGGTCCTTTACGCTTCGCCCTTCATGTTGTAATTTCTTGTCGCCGAACTTAGCTCCGAAGCTTATCAAAGCTCGACGGAAAATCCGTGGAAGCAATCTCATTTGAACCGGCGGGCGCCGAAGAGACCACAAACCAATTCATCCTGTCCAGTTGCTTACGCAAATCCCTATCCGTAGCCAAATGAAACGCGCTTGATTCGCACAAAATTTGAATCCGCGGCGCACGAAATTTACTCTCCTTCTGTCTAAAGATAAAAAACAAACGCTTCTGGAAAGGAAGCTTGATGAAGATTCTTCGCCTGCTGGCGGCGCTGCTGCTGGTCTCTGCAATCTCCGCGGCACAAACGCCTTCGCCAACTCCGTCGCCGCTGCTCAAGCCCGATGCCCGGTTCAAAGTTGACCTGCTGCTGGTGGTCGCCCACCCGGACGACGAAACCGGCATGACGCCGTATCTTGTCCAGTTGATCGACCAGCACAAACGCGTAGCCGTAATCTACACCACGCACGGAGAGGCCGGCCACAACAACATGGGCCCTGAACGCGCGCGGACCATGGGCGCGGTGCGTGAAATGGAACTGCGCCATGCGCTGGCCAGTGTGGGGATCGACAACGTTTGGTTTCTCAGCGGACGCGATACACCGAGCCAGAATGTATTGCAGTCGCTGGCGAACTGGGGCGACGGACAGGTGCAGGAAGAGATGGTCCGCATGGTGCGGTTGACTCGTCCCGAGGTGATTCTCACATGGATGCCGGGATTCTTTGCCGGAGAAAACCACGGAGACCACCAAGCTGCGGGCGTGCTGGCAACAGAAGCCTTCGATATGGCGGGCGATCCAGCTGTCTTTCCGGCACAGCTGGCCGGACCGGTAAAAATCAATGAAACCCTGCTGGATGGTTTGCAGCCGTGGCAACCCAAGAAGCTTTATTACTTTCCCGATTCCAGCGGCGATACGAACTTTAAAGGCTCTGGTCCCAGTCTTCCCACCAACGGTATTTCGCCGTCGCTCAAGCTGCCCTACTGGCGCATTGCCATGGAGACTTTCAAGTATCACCTGACGCAATATCGCACCTTTATTGAAGGCCTGAAGAAGATGGACGAGAAACAGATTGCGGCCCAGGAAAAGAATTGGGGTGGACCCATCGAGTTGACGCTGGGCAAGTCGCACGTGGCGGGCAGCGTGACGGGCGATATTTTTGAGGGAATTACTTCGGCGCAGATTCCTTTTGGTCCGGCCGCCCGTGAGACTTCTGAACATCCCGAGCCGCTCTCGGTTGGATTGGGCGGACCGTGGGGCTTCTACGAAAAATTCTACCGCGCGCATGGACTTACGAAATTGCCCCGGCCTCCGGTGCTGGAGATTGCGATCAAGCGCGGGACGACTCTGACTGTGCCGCTGGAATTGCACAACCATACGGATTCGCCAATGACGATCAACATTTCCGCAAAACTGCCGGACGGCTGGACCACACAAAGCGGAGCCGGCAGCTTCACGCTCGAACCGCAAAGCGATTACTACCTTCAAGTGTTGCTGGATTCTCCCAACGGTGAGACGAAAGGCGCACAAGAGATTGAATGCCGCGCCGAGGCGGATGGAAAGACGCTGGCTGACATCAAGATTTCTGTTCGTCTGCGGAATGGAGGCTTGCCGCAGAATTGAAATGGGATCAATCTTGACTTGGCGGCGGGAGTGCGGCAAATCTTCGCAGTTCGTCCTGTTGTTCAGCAGTCAAATACTTTTTCGCGAATATGAATACGGTGTTTGCTGCAAATAGCATAAAGATATGCTTGTTCTCGCCTTTGACCGACACAGCGGGCCATCTTGCGTGCCAACTGCACACGTCTCCAGTCACCTCAAACCCATTTTCATCAACCTCGGCCTGATACTTTTTGCCGGACATACCAGCTGTCAGGTATTGTCGGCGTAAATAGGTTCCTGGAAACAGGTTGGTTAACCCCGCATAAAGCCACCACGCGCCAATAGCAGCCAACAACATAGTTGCCCAGTTGCGAATACCTTCGTACCAAGGCATGAAGATGCAGAAAACACCGGCGAGAACCCACGGGGCCCCTCGTTTGAAATTGTTGCTGCCAGTGGACAATCTGCAGTAGAGAATCTGGGCATCAGCGTACTCGTCTCGCGATATTTCGTATTCGAATTTCATATTTGATGTGAATCTGTCATTAACACGAATCGGCAGAGTGCGTGATCGTGTTCGAGGGACATCTTACCGCAGTGCTAGCCCGTAGCCGAGTGGCGCCCCGCTGGGGCTCGACGTTTTTTGTCACTTACCCACACTTCCGGCTTCGCATTCGCTCGCCTCAGAGCGTCACCCCATCGCGCGAAGCGCCCGCCGGGGACCCCCTTGTGGGCTAAACTCTTTCGCGCCTGCGGCGCTGGAGCAATATCGAGCGGCAAAGCATTGAATCCCTTAGGGGATTGTCAAGGCAGGGCCTAGCGGTTGCACTCTGCAAAAGCAAACTATATAAATGTACTAGTTTGTCATTGATTCGCCGCTACCGATGCGCTAGGATACGACAGCCCTAAGGGGTGGAAATGCGTCGATCATTGAAAAAAGAAGCATTTAGCAGCTAGCAATTGGCAACTAGCCAAACCAAAAAGCCAGATCTGCGACCTCTCAGCCTTGAGCTTGGGCTTGGGCCGTCCAAGCTCCGTCCAAGGACGGTGCAAGCTCCGTGCAAGGTCGGTCCAAGGGCCGATTTCGAAAAGCTCTTTGTTTGCAACAAAGAGTGAAAAATGACGGGGTGGGGGCGAAGAATCGCCGAGATCGCGCGTGATCGCCGACATCGCCGTGATCGGAAAACCGTCAGAGCCAGGTCTCGTCCCCGACCTTCCGATTTTTCCGCGCTATAATTGAATATGGCGACCCACCCGCAGCCGGCTTCTCAGAAAGAGTTGAAGCTGCTTGCTGCCAAGTTTCAGGAGCTCCAGACCAAGGTCGCCGAGAACCGTCCGCACGACGATCTGGAGATCATCCGCAAGGCCTACGAATTTTCCCTCAAACATCACCAAGGCCAGCAGCGCGCTTCGGGCGAGCCGTATTTGATTCATCCGCTTGAGGTTGCGCTGGTGCTGGCGGACATGAAGCTGGACTCCACGGCCATCTCGGCCGGCTTGCTGCATGACGCCATTGAAGACACGCAGGTCACCCACGAGGACATCCGCCGCGAATTTGGCGAGCAGGTGGTGCACATTGTGGAAGGCGTGACCAAGATCGACAAGATTGATTTTGCCAGCCGCGAGGAGCGCCAGGCGGAAAACGTCCGCAAGATGGTGCTGGCCATGGTGGATGACATCCGCGTGGTGTTGATCAAGCTGGCCGACCGCCTGCACAACATGCGTACGCTGAAGCACCTGCCGGAAGAACGCCAGCAGAAAGTAGCGCGCGAGACGCTGGAGATTTACGCTCCGCTGGCCCACCGGCTGGGGATGGGCAAAG
>JANXPR010000377.1 GCA_025357215.1 Acidobacteriaceae bacterium
GCGCCGCGATGCGCTGCTGCATGTCTGCCAGCGACTTCGTGCCGACCAATTCGACATTGAGTTGCGCAAACCCCGCGGAGCCGAGATGGGTGTGGGCATCATTGAATCCGGGCATCACGAAGTGGCCGGCGAGATCGATGACTTGCGTTTTGGGGCCTTTGAGTTTCTGGATGTCAGCGTTAGAGCCGACGGCGATGATCTTGCCTTGGGAGACCGCAATAGCCTGCGCGCGTACATCACCTTTCTTGGGAAACAGAAAATATGCACCGGTGTAGATATCGCCATTGCTGAAAATTACGTCCGCCGTGGCCGGCTTCTGCGCTGGCGCACTGCTGGTGGCAAGGAATCCTAAAATGGTTGCAAAAAGCAGCGCGAAGAAAACTTTCATTCATTCACTCCGGTCAGGGCCAGCAGGGTCAGCAAAATTCGCTTCAATCCTAAATCACGGTTGGTACAGTCGAACCACTCGCGCAGCGTGTGCGCTCCGCCGCCATCGCCGCCAGCGCCGATGGTTGTGGCTTCTTTGCCCAGCGCCAGAGGAACGTTGGCGTCAGTGGACGCGAGGCGCGGAATGGACTTGATGCGCAAGTGCGCGTCCACGGCGCGAACGACTTTCAAAATGCGGGCGGACTCAGGCAGCTCGGCGGCCGGCCGGTCACCGATGGATTCGATCGTAAAACGAACCTTAGAACTACCACCGGGTGATTCTCCAGCTCGATAGGCTAGCGGAACTTCGCTCCATACTTCGCTCACGCACTCGCGCAGCCGTTCTTCCAGTTTGTAGAGTTCGCGCATGGAAGCCGAGCGCAAGTCTACGCGCGCGGTGGCGATCTCAGGAATCGAATTTACTGACGTACCGCCGTGCATCACGCCGATGTTGAAAGTTGTCCGCGGAGAATCCGGCACGGCGCCTTCACTGAAGCGGGCCAGAGCGCGGCAAAGAAGCACCAGCGGATTGGGGACGCCAAAGTCGCTCCAGGAATGTCCTCCGGGGCCGCGGAAAGCAATTTCAAAACGGCGGCTGCCCAGTGCCTGCGTGACGTAAGTGTCCGTGCCCGCGCCGTCAACGACGAGTAGCGATTGGATGGAATTTTGCCACGGTGACGACGCAAAGATGTGACGCATCCCGCGCAGATTGCCTTCGCCTTCTTCACCCACGTTGCCGATGAACACGACGTTTGTGGCGAGCGCCAGCGGAGAACGCTTGAGAGCCGAAGCCACGGCCAGGATCGCCACGAGGCCGGCGGCGTTGTCACTGATGCCCGGTCCCAGCAGGCGATTACCTTCTTCGCGGGTTTCAAGGCGCGTGCCCAGAGGGAAAACAGTATCCAGGTGCGCGCTCATCCCGATCATTGAATCAGAACCGGGCGTGGCATCGATCTTGCGCAGGAGCCCGAAAACGTTGCCCAGTTCGTCCGTGTGTACGCTTTCCAGTCCGATGGCGGTGAAACGTGTGGCAAGCCATTCACTACGGGCGGCTTCGCCAAACGGCGGAGCTGCAATTTCGGTGAGCTCGCGCTGCCAGCGGCGGAATTCCATTTCCTGGTTATGCAAATAAAGCAAAGCGGAGTGGACTGCGCGCATTTCGGCGATCCGCGTGATTTCCTGCTGAGGTAGCGCGGGGACGTCTGTATTCGAAGGCGGACGGCTGGGCATGGGCTAACAGAAATAGTACACCGCTCCGCGCCGCGTCAGCGAATCGCGCCGTGCACGAAGCCCGAGCCCCAAGATGCCAACGTTATCCAATAAAAAAGCGGCCTGTTTTCCGGCCGCTTCTTCATACCGCATTGAGGAGGCTGTTCTCCCAATTGCTGTTTTCTATTTCGGCGATCCGCTGCCCGCGTCAGCCTTTTTCTTGGGAGCGGGATTCGTGGGAATCCTCTTCTGGATGGTGGTGGTGCCCTTGGGGCCAGAGCTTTTTCCGCCCGGAGGCAGGGGCTGCGGGTTCAGAGAAACCTTGTCACTAACAGAGCTCTTGCCTACCTTGGGAGGCAGCGGCTGGGGATTCAGTGAAACCTTGTCACTGGCGGAGGTTGTCCTGGTTTTGGGTGGCAACGGCTGCGGATTCAATGAGACCTTGTCACCGGCCGAGGTTTTTGTGGTGCGCGGCGGCAGCGGTTGCGGATTGATGGAAACCTTATTTCCCGGGTTTGCAATCTTGGTATTCTGGACGCCCGGAGGCTCCGGTTGCGGATTCAGTTTTACCTTGTTACCAGTGGTTCCAATCTTCTCGTTGTTAGGAGCCTTGGGATCGTGCTTTACTTTTTTGGGCGGCTGCTTCTGGTGGGGCTTGGTTCCCGGGTCCTGGGCGAATGCCAGGGCGCCAGCCAACAGTGCAACCACGCCAACTGCGAATACCTTTTTCATGTTCCATCCTTGTGTTTGGTCTAAGAGCCAAAGCTCACTTACTAAACGTAGAACCCGTGCACAATCCGATCGACTCGCAAGATGGTAGCGGAATTGTAGGGGTGCCGCAAACAGCTTTAATCTTAGGCAGGCGAGCTCGATTTCAGAGCATGAAAAAAGCGGCCTGCCGTCAGACCGCTTTCTCGTGAATTAACTTCCAGGAAGTTATTTCGGAGCCGGAGCCGTGGTGGTGCTGGAGCTTTTCTTGCCTTTCTTGCCGCCCTTGTGACCCTTCTTGCCGGCGGCGCCTTTCTTAACTGTCTTGCTGTCGGCTTTGGTTGTTTTGTCTGTGGCCCCGGTCTTTCCAGGCGTGCCAGTGGTGCCCTGCGCGAACGCCAGAGTGGCGCCCAACAACATGGTTACAACAAACGTGAATAGCTTCTTCATGCAATTTCTCCTTGAAAGGGAAGTTCAGAGTGTAGTGAATCGAACCCATGGCCTGGAAAATAGTTTCGAAGAGGCAAGCCATGGTCCGGATGTGAATGCACGGAACTACCGTGAAGCCATAGGGATACGGGTACGGGGAGGGACGCGCACTTTACCCGGCTGCGGAGCCTTGTGCATTGAGAGACAGAAAAAGCGGCCCCTTTTCACAAGGCCGCTTTGAAAGTTGGTATGCCTGAAAACTATTTCGGGGGCTGGCTGGTAGAAGTGCTCGAGCTCTTTTTGCCCTTTTTGCCGCCCTTGTGGGCCTTGGTCTTGGTGGCCTTCTTGCCGGTGGCGGCTTTCGGTGTCTTGTCGGTGCCGCCGGTTTTGTCGCCGCCGGTGGCCTGTGCAAACGTGAGGCCAGCGCCGAGCAACATGGTGACTGCAAACGTGAACAGCTTCTTCATTATTTATTTCTCCTTTGAAGGAACTCAAGAATCTTTGAAAAACAAAAAGCTAGCCGAGGGAAGTCATTGGCGCCTGGATCTGCTCTGGCGCTGCGGCATCTATTCAAATACGCCCAAGTCCGTTTTGCAAGCAGGAAATCCGCGCCAGCACACCGGCAGTACAGGGCCGGGACGATATGCAAAGCGGCCTTCGACCGAGGCTCCCGGGGAGCACTCCGAGCAGAATTCGCCTTTTGTTGGCGCTTCAAGTTCCACTTTGGCGAGTGGTTTATCTTGGATGTTGCCGCACACGGTTTCTAGGTACCAGCAGGCGCTTTCTGGCAGCAAGCAAGGATCTCTTCTTCCGTAAGGCACCGGTCAGACGATTTGGCGAGCTGGAAAACGCGTTCTACCAGGTCGTCCGTTGGCGGGACTCCCCTACGCTCCAGCCAGAAGATCACATTCGACTTGCCGCTCATGGGACCAATCTCTATGACTTGTTCCAGGCCGAAGTAATGAGAAGGTACACCGGAATAAACGCTGTTCGCCAGCTCAATATCGCCCTTTTTGAATGCCTTTATGACCGCCGCGGCATGTACTCCCGTGGCTGTACGGAAAGCATCATCGCCCAGCACCGGGTAGTTCCGCGGGATGGGAACTCCGGTGGAGCGCGAAACGGCGAGGCAATACGCTTTCAAGTGCGTGAGGTCTTGTTCGTCCCAGGGCGCGATGCCCATTAGTTTGAGATTAACCAGCATCTGGTCCATCTGCGTGTTGCCCACGCGTTCGCCAATACCAAGGGCGGTGCCGTGGACGCAGTCAGCCCCGGCGGCCAGAGCGGCCAGCGAGTTGGCGACGGCCAGTCCGCGGTCAGAGTGGCCGTGCCAGTCCACGCGAATTTTCTGTCCGCAGGGCTTCACAATTTCTTCCATCACAAAGCTGATCAGCGCGTGGACGCCGGCGGGCGTGGCGTGGCCGACGGTGTCACAAATGACGATCGCAGTGGCGCCGCAGTTGATGGCCGTGGTGTAGAGGCTCTTCACCATTTCCGGATCGCAGCGCGAAGTGTCTTCCGTTACGTACATCACTTCCAGGCCGAGCGAACGACCGTAGGTGACAGCTTTCTCGGTGGTCTTCAGAAGGAAATCGTCAGTCCAGTTTTCCGTGTAGCGGCGGATGGGGCTTGACCCGAGGAAGCAAGCGACTTCAATCTGTATGCCGGCGCGCTGAGAAATTTCCGCGATGGGGCGAATGTCGTTTTCGTGGGTGCGGGCGGCGCAGTTGGGCTTGATCTTCATGCGGCAGTCCGCGATTTCCTTGGCCAGACGCTCCACGTCGGCCACGGCACGCGGCCCGGCGCCGGGCAGGCCGATGTCCAACATGTTGATACCCAGATTTTCCATCAAGTGCAGGATGGCAAGTTTGTCGGCGATGGGCGGGTCTTTGACGGAAGGCGACTGGAGACCGTCACGCAGCGTCTCGTCATTGAGTAGGACTTTGCCCGCAGGTTTAAATTCCGGGCCGGACGCGGAGTTCCAGTCATAGATCAGATGGGAATGTTTGAGCATCGCTTTATAAAGCCTAGCGTCCCCTTTGGGCCGATTTTACGCTAACGAGGTTTGCGACCCAGGAAGGATTTTATGCTTTTTCCGCCTCCCCGAACGCGTTTCGTAAAGTTTCCGGCAAACAGAAGTTCAATGAACCCCTGCATTTGCGTGCGGAAGCCGGGCCCATAGCCGTACCACCAGAGTTTTTTCATGCCCGGCATCTGGTCAGAGTCCACGTATTTGGGCCAGACCATCTCTTCCAGGCCGAACCGTCCGTGGGTGCGTCCGATGCCGCTGGCCTTGATGCCACCGTGTGGGGCTTCGCTGATGCCGAAAGAGCAGACCACGTCGTTGACCAGAACGGATCCGGCGTTGATGCGGCGGGCCAGAGATTCGCCGCGACTCTTGTTGCGCGTCCAAACGCTGGCGGCCAGGCCGAAGTCGGAGTCGTTGGCCAGGGCCACGGCTTCGTCGTCATTCTTAAAACTACGGACTGGCAGCACGGGGCCGAATGTTTCTTCGCGCATGATGGCCATGGAGTGCGTCACGTCCGCGAGGATTGTTGGCGCAAAGAAGCTGGGCCCAAGCTGGGTGAGCGGCTTGCCTCCGGTAAGGACGCGCGCGCCGTGGGCGATGGCGTCGTCGATGTGGATCTGCACAGTGCGCAGCTGGCGTTCGTGAATCATGGGGCCGATGTCAGTGTTGGCGTCCGTGCCGTTGCCGGAACGAAGTTTGTTCGTCTTCTCCACGCAGGCTTGCAGAAACTTTTCGTAGATGGATTCATGCACGTAGCAGCGTTCCACGGAAAGGCAGGTCTGTCCGGCATTCATGAATGCGCCCCAAACGGCGGCGCTGGATGCGACTTCAACGTCAGCGTCTTCCAGGACGATCATGGGATCTTTGCCGCCCAGTTCCAGCACCACAGGCAACAAACGCGCGGCGGCGGACTGCGCGACTTTTTTCCCCGTGGCCACGCTGCCTGTGAAAATCATTTTGTCGATGTTGGCCTGCAACAGAGCTACTCCGGCGGCGCCTTCTCCGGTGACGACTTGCAGCAAGTCTGGATCTAGTCCGGCTTCGCGCAAGAGGCGTTGCAGTTCGAGCGAAGTGAATGGCGTGAACTCCGAAGGTTTGAGCACCACGGCATTGCCCATGGCCAGCGCCGTGATCGTCTGAACAGAAGGCAAGCTGAACGGATAGTTCCACGGACTGATGATCCCGATTACTCCATAAGGTTCGCGCAACAACGTTCCGCGCTTGAGTTTCATGGCCAGATTGGAATGCGGAATATGTTCAGGACGCAGGAAGGCCGGCACGTTGTCGAGCAGATACTGCGCGCCGTCGAGCACGACGAGAATCTCCGTGGAAAGCGCTTCGGCCAGCGGTTTGCCGGCTTCACGCGTGATGACTTCACACACAGCGTCTTTTTGGTCGCATAGCAACTGCTGGAAGCGGCGGATGATCGCCATGCGCTCGCGGACGGGAGTTGCGGCCCAGCGCGGCTGCGCTTTGCGGGCGCGGTCCACGGCGGCGGCGATTTCCGCGGCGCTGAAGATAGGAACGGAGCCAATCGTCTCACGAGTGGCGGGGTTGAAGACGGCTAGTTGTTCGTGCCCAAGTTCGGCCTGATTTGCCAAAGCATTCATGGTTGGGATTCTCCCGGGTATTCTACGCTCACCAGAAACAGTCCGCTGGCCGGAGCGGTAGCTGCGGCAGCGGAGCGGTCACGCAATTCCAGAATTCGGGTGAAGTCGTTTTCGGTGAGTGTGCCTTTGCCGATAAGAAGAAACGTTCCGACGAGGTTCCGGACCATGTGGTGGAGAAATCCGCTGCCACGGACGGTATAGAGAAGTTCGGAGCCCTGACGCCGCCACGCCGACGAATAAATGGTTCGGACGTTGTTCGGTTCCGGAGCTTCGTCGCCGCTTTCGGAAGCCTTCCGTTTTTCCGGGGCTTTTTTCTCAGGGTCCACTGCCGCGAACGATGTGAAGTCGTGTTCGCCCACGGCGAGTGCTGCTGTCCGGGCCATGCGTTCTTCGTCCAACGGAAAGGGATGGTGATAGACGTAGCGGGCCAGGAACGGTGGGCAGATTTGTTCGCGATAAATGCGAAATTGATACGTCTTAGCTATAGCGGATTTACGCGCGTGAAAGTCCGGCGGCATTTCCAGCGCGGAGAGAATTCTGATGGACGCAGGCAACGCGTCATTCAAAGCTTTCGTCAGATTGGCAGTGGGGATAGGTGATTCCAGCGGGAACGTTGCCACCTGGGCCAGGGCGTGGACGCCGGCGTCAGTGCGTCCGGAACCTTGGGGCAGGACTTTTTCGCCGGTCAACTGTTCGATAGCGGACAGTAAAGTTCCCTGAATCGTTGGACGTTCGGGCTGAATCTGCCATCCAACAAAGTCATGGCCGTCATAAGCGAGAATAAGCTTGATATTGCGTGGCAATTCGGGTCCCCGATTGGTTTTTACCGCTGCTGAGTCGATATACTATCCGTTTCTGTCGTAAGGCGGCGCCGGGAATCAGCCGGGAACCAAAGGGTGGGTCGGCGCGTATCTTAAATATCCGCAGGCAGGATTGGCACGCGCCTGGGATGATCGCTGGTGACGGAAAAGGCGAACTTCCAGTCTGTATCTGTATCAGCTGCAAAATCCAAGTTTCAGATACAACAATTTTGGAGAAAAAGAATGTCCGCAGGTCTAATACGCAGTAATTTCATTCGCAAGATCGTTGCCATGGTGTGCTTGTGCGCCTTTACGGCGGCGGCGCAACAGTCAGCCACCACAATGTCGTTGCAGCCGGTGGCGGGCGCCAACGCCGCGTCCGCGGCACAGCAAGGCCCGTCTTCGTCAGCTTCCATGCCGGAAGCACCCAAGGCCAAGGCCCTGCCTAATCCCACGCACGTGGACTATGGAAAGCCGGCGCCTTTGCTCCCGAATCCGTTTGCGCGGTACATGCCGCGCGACGTGGAACCGCCGTCTTTTGCGAACGCTCCCAAGCTGGAACAGCTGATCAAGAACAACAAGCTGTTGCTTTCATTGAATGACGCCATTGCCATTGCGTTGGCCGATAACCTGGATATCGCCGTGGCGCGCTACACCTTGCCCATAGCGGATACTGACATTCTGCGCACCAAAGCCGGCGCATCATTCCTGGGCGTTCAATCAGGTCTGGTGCAGAACACACCCGGCGGAACCGGAAGCGGCATTGCCGGAGGCACCGGAACTGGAGCGGGCGGAACCACGGCTGGCTCTGGCGGAGCAGGAACCGGAGCAGGCGGCTTTGTAGGTTCTGCCAGCGGCGCAGGTCCGCAACCGGACAGCTTTGATCCGGCCCTAACGGCCACGGTGGCGTTTGAACAGACCAAGTCTCCGCAGAACTTTGCTCTGTTGTCCGGATTGGGCAGTGGAACCACTGCCACCCAGGTTTTTTCGCAAAGCCATTCCACCACCGGCGATGTAACGTACTCGCAAGGGTTTTCTCCGGGCACGTCGTTGCAAGTTTCCTTTAACAACACGCGACAGTCCTCGAATAGCAACCAGACCACATTCAATCCTGTTCTAACTTCAACCTTCCGGGCGGTAGTGCGGCAACATTTGTTACAAGGATTTGGCCGCAACCTGAACTTGCGCCTGATTCGTACCGCGCAAAACAACAAGAAGATCACGGAAGAAGGATTCCGCCAGCAGGTGATCACCACGGTGAGCACCGTGGAAAACATCTACTGGAACCTGGTGAATGCGTACGAAGATTTCAAAGTGAAGGAGCGGTCCCTGGGGCTGGCGCAGAAAACGCTGTCAGACAACCAGAAGCAGGTGGAGATCGGCACACTGGCTCCGCTGGACGTGGTCCGCGCGCAAAGCAGCGTGGCCACGGCCGAGCAGGCCCTGATCGCCTCCAAGACCAACCTCCAACTGCAGCAGTTGTTCATCAAGAACGCGCTGACGCGCAGCCTGCCCAATGATTCTCCACTGGTCAGGGCGGAAGTGATCCCCACCGATACCGTCTTGATTCCGGAAAAAGAAGAGCTGACACCGACCCAGCAACTGGTACAGATGGCATTGGACAACCGTCCGGACTACAAGCAGCAGCAAATTAACCTGAAAAACAGCGAGATCAGTCTGAAGGGAACACGGAACGGTCTATTGCCGACGGTAGATCTGGTTGGTTTCTATGGTGCAACCGGGCTGGCCGGTGTGCCGAACCCTGGCGCCGTGCCGCCGTTGCCGGCTTCGCTGGCTTCGGGATTTCCCGATGCCTTCGGCAATCAGTTCAATTCCACCGGACCGGACAAAGGCGTTCAGATCAACATACAGATTCCCCTGGGTAACCGCGTGGCCCAAGCCATCCAGGCGCGCTCCATACTGGAATACCGGCAGTCGCAACTCTCGCTCAAGAGTCTGGAAAACAACATTGCCATTGGTATCCGCAATGATGTTTTTTCCGTGGAAAACAACCGCGCCAGCGTTGTGGCGGCACAAAAAGCCCGCGACCTTGCCGCCCAGACGCTGGATGCCGAGCAGAAAAAGTACAACCTGGGCGCTTCCACTTACTTGAACGTTCTGCAGGACGAACGCGACCTGGCCCAGAACGAATCCAACCTGGTGCAAGCCAAGATCAATTACGCCAAGTCCTGGGTACAACTGAACCAGGACACGGCGCAAACCCTTGATCGCTACAACATCAAGATTGATGAAGCGGTGACGGGCGACATCAAAACCATGCCCAACATCCCTGGCACCATACCCAGCAAGACCGCATTGCAGGAAGGCAGCTCTTCCACACCACAGAAGTAAGACTAGTTTCGAGAAGAAAATTGCCCGGCTGGATTGTTTCCAGCCGGGTTTTTCCTTGCGTGCCAGAGCGGCACAACTTCACGGCGTTTGTGCTACAGGTTGATAGCTTCTGGCATCAATGTTTACTTTGCGATATATTCCACTTCATCAATTAGAGAATTAGTTTTCTTGGAAACTGAAAGCTGGGGGCGGCATGCGAGTAGAGCACTGGGTAGTCTCGGTAGTAATCGCCCTAGGATTGACGGGCGGCTCCGCGGATTCGCCAAAGACCGGAGTTGAAGACTGGCTGCCCGTTACGCAGCAGGACTTGCAAATCAAGAATGTTCCGGGCAACTCCAATACATCCGCGCTCCAGCTCTATTTGAGCTATTTCCAGAATGACAACGAAGAGTTTATTGCCGTCTACAAACGGATCAAAGTGCTCAATGATGCCGGCAAGAAGTATGCGGACGTAGAGATAGAAATTGGACCGGAGCGCTCGTTGAAGAGTGCCGGCGCGCGCACGATTCATCCGGACGGGACCATTGTTGAATTCCAGGGCAAGCCTTTCGATAAGACGGTGTTCAAGTCGCGCGGGGTCAAGTTTACCGCCAAGACGTTTACTCTGCCGGACGTGACTGTAGGCAGCATTCTGGACATACGCTGGGTCATCACGCTTCCGCGGCATACTGTGCGCTCAGTCTCACCCATGCCCGTCCAGGGAGACCTTTTCACGTTAAAAGAGACCCTGCGCTTCAAGCCGTTCCAGGGGCTGGTGATAGTCCCCACGGAATGGGCGAACCTCAACCAGAAGTCCCAGGTTTCCTATAGCTACTTGAACCAGGTTGACCTTCTAACTCCCACGAAGAAGGAAGGAAACGTGATGGAGTTGGACTTGGAGAATGTCCCGGCATTTTACGAGGAAGAATACATGCCGCCGCATGACGACTACCGTCCGGTGCTGCTGTTCTACTACGGAGGGCGGGAGACAGCTACTCCGGACAAGTTCTGGCAAGAGTGGCGGCGGCTGGGCACTGAATACCTGGACAAATTCATCGGCAACTTCCGGGAAGTGCACGATCTCACGGAGCAGACCGTTGCCGGGGAGACTGATCCGGAAAAGAAATTGCGGAAGCTCTATGCCCGCGCCCAGCAGGTGAGAAATTTGTCCTTTGAACGAGTGCGGACGCAAGCGGAGGCCAAGAAGGAAGATCTCAAGCGCAACACGGACGCAGCGGACGTCCTGAAGCATGGCTTTGGATATTCCGAAGAGATTGATCGCCTGTTTGCGGCCATGGTGCGGGCGGCGGGCTTTGAAGCGACCATGCTCGAGGTTTCCAACCGCCGGGAGAGGTCTTTCAACAAAATTCTTCTCTTACTAGGGCAGTTGGACGGCGAAGCTGTTTTGGTTAGAGCAGGCGGTAAAGAATACGTGCTTGATCCCGGAACGAAATTCTGTTCTTTCGGGACACTACGGTGGAACCATGGTTCGGCCCCCGCGCTGCGATTCAGCAAGTCAGAAGACGCTTTCTTTGACACTCCAGCACCCGAGACTTCCCGCGTGCGCCGCGTGGCCAACGTGGAGATTTCCGCGGACGGCGCGTTGAAAGGAGAAATCAGCCTGGAACTGCGCGGGGCAGATGCCCTGGAGCACCGTTTGGAAGCACTGGACACGGACGAAGCGGGCCGCCGCAAGAGTTTTGAAGATGAACTTACGGCCCTGCTACCCAAGTCCGCCAAAGTGAAGATGATCAGTTCGCAGGGTTGGGAAGCAACGGACGAGCCGCTTACCGCACGATTCTCCGTGGAGATTGCCGACTACGCCTCCCTGGCGGGCAAGCGCATGATCGTCCCGGCGGTTTTTTTATCGACGCTGCAGAAGGGAATGTTTACTCACGTCATGCGCCGCTATCCGGTTGTGTTTCCCTATCCGTTCTCTGAGTCAGACGAGACCACGTTCAAGTTGCCGGAGGGCTTTTCCATGGAAGCTGCGCCCTACCGGCGCAAAGCGGGACTGAGTTATGCAGCATACGAAATTGCCAGCGAGGTTGACGGCAAGCAGCTCTCCATCAAGCGCAACTTACGGTTGGACGGATTGAATTTTCCTCCGGAAAAATACTCGGAATTGAAAGGCTTCTTCAGCGTAGTGCAGGCCGGGGACGAAGGCCAGGCGGTCTTGAATTCGGCGAGGGAAGCACCGCAGAAAACCAACTAAGTCTGGTAGTCAAGCAGAATATTACAGTGCCGTAATCTAGTGGACATGGGACAATTCCATACTAGACACATGCCAACCGGGCAGACTATGGAAACCAAGGCCAGGG
>JANXPR010000163.1 GCA_025357215.1 Acidobacteriaceae bacterium
GCCAGTCCTCCCAGCGTCATCAGGTTAAACGTCTGGCCCAGCGCAGCCAGCGTGATGATGGAACAAAGAATGGAAAGCGGGATGGAAATCGCAATCACCAGCGTGGTGCGCCAGTTTCCCAGGAACAGCAAAATCATCGCCGCCGTCAGGCACGCAGCCGTCAAGGCTTCGCGAACCACGCCCTGAATCGCCGCGCGCACAAATAATGACTGGTCAAACAGC
The DNA here is from genome assembly GCA_025357215.1 of Acidobacteriaceae bacterium. Classification (GTDB taxonomy): domain Bacteria; phylum Acidobacteriota; class Terriglobia; order Terriglobales; family Acidobacteriaceae; genus Angelobacter. The sequence goes on from JANXPR010000163.1 coordinate 223, forward strand.
GGTCTAATGGAGAGGTCTTCCGGAAGCGTGGCCGCCACCTTCGTCAGATTGGCCTTCATCTGGGACACAATATCCAGCGTGGAAGCCGCGCCGTTCTTCATTACCGTAATCAGCGTGCCGCGCACGCCGTCGGCGCGCACCATGTTGGTCTGCGGCGAGAAGCCGTCGCGCACGTGCGCCACATCTTTCAAGTAAGTCGTGGCGCCGTTCTGGGTCTTCACCGGGAGATTGTTCATCTCCGTAATGGTGTCCGCTGTGGTATTCATGGCCACCTGATATTGCAGCGCACCCATCTTGAACGACCCGGAAGGCAGAATCAGGTTCTGTACGCTGAGTGCGTTGACCACGTCCACGGGCGTGAGCCCGCGGGATTGCAGCGCAGCGGAGTCAATGTCCACGGCCACCACGCGCTGCTTGCCGCCATAGGGGAAGGGAACCGCCGCGCCCGGCACCGTGACCATTTGCGGGCGTATGAAATTTACAGACATATCATTCAGCGCCTGCTCCGGTAGCGTCTTACTGCTGATGCCCACCTGCATGATCGGCACACTCGACGCCGAATAAACGATGATCAGCGGAGGCGTTGTGCCCTGCGGCAGCTGACGAACGGCTGTTTGAGAAATAGCCGTGATCTGTGACATGGCCAGTTGCAGGTTCGCCGATGGCTGCAAAAAAACCTTGGTGATTGCGCGGCCATCCATGGCCTGCGTTTCCGTGTGCTCAATATCGTTGACGATCGTCGTGAGCCCGCGCTCGGTGTTGCTGACGATGCGGTCCGTCATCTCTTGAGCGGAAAGCCCCTGGTACTGCCAGATCACGCTGATCACGGGAATGTTGATGTCCGGAAGAATGTCCACGGACGTGCGGAAGATCACAATGGGGCTGAGGATAAGTATCAGCAGCGCCATTACGACAAAGGTGTAAGGGCGCCGCAACGCCAGTGCAACTATCCACATCTGCTTGGGTCCTTCCGGTTCCGATCTCTTTCTTCTTTTTTGACGGCTCACGCGACAAATCGATTTTCCACTCGCGATGTTTAAAAAGAAAATCCGCTGAATACGACCCGTGTGTCTTGGAGTCTACTGCGTAAGAAAAAGATTCGGGAGTAGCTACTATTGTAGCAGTGGAATGCGCAATGTTTATGCGGGTGTTTACACTTCTTAACTAAGATTCACCAAACGCTACAAGTCGTCCTGCGATTGCTTCTTGAGAAGCCACGACCTTTAACGTCAACCGCGACTCTAACGTCAACCGCGATCTCTAACGTCGACCGCGACCTCCATACGTCGACCATAATCTTTAACGCTGTCATCTTGAGCGAGCACGAGTTCCGCGCAGCGCGGAGCAAGGCGAGTCGAAGGACCTCGGAAAAGCCGTTGACCACCTCGCCGTACCAGGGAGTTCTCACGATGCTCCAATCCCCGCAGGCGTGAAGAAAAAGACCTCTTTTCCTCGCTGCCGCCGGCACGCGGCGAAGCGCGTTAAGAGAAAAAGAGACGCAATCAGCTTTGTCCGTACACCGTTACCGCGGCACCGTGCAGCAACTTTGCGTCGTCACTCAACAGATACAAAATCACGCTGGCAATTTCTTCCGGCTTGGGCCACTTTGAAAAATCCGCATTTGGCATCGCTCTACGATTTGGCTCTGTATCAATAACACTGGGCAGCACCGAATTCACGCGGACGCCCGTGCCTTTCAGGTCCTGCGCCAGACAATCCATCATCGCCAGGGCCGCCGACTTTGATGCTGCATAAGCGGAATTCCCGGCCGCGTGATCATACGCCGCTTTGGAGGCAATGTTCACGATCGCGCCACTGCCTTGTTTCAACATCATCGGCACGACGGCATGTGCCAGATTGAAGCCGGCCGTCACGTTCAAGGCCATCATCAGTTGAAACGCCTTGGGCTCGGTTTCCCATAACGCCTTGCCGCCGGTGTAACCGCCGATGGTATTCACCAGCGCATCCAGGCGTCCGTGGCGTGCCGTGACGCCGTCCACCAGGCTTTGCGCAGCGGCCGGATCAGTCGCGTCCAAGGGAAGAAGCTCCAGACGCGCGTTACCACCCACGGCGTCCCGCAAGGCGTCGGCTTCTTCCTTCCTTATATAGGTAGCGATAACGGACGCGCCTTCATGTAACAGCGCCAGGCTCACCGCACGTCCCAGGCCACCGGTCCCGCCTGTGACGAGAGCAACTTTGGAAGATAACTTTGCAGACATTTGAAGGGACTCCTGAACATTAGTCTATCAACACAGATGACGCAAGAAAGCACGGCGAACTCCTACTACGATAGTGAATCGGGAGCGGAGGGCGATTTTTTCCAAATAGAGGTAAAGTCGTCCAAGCAAACCTGAAGAGGAGTCTTCAGAGCTTCTATTCCAAAATGGTTTTGTTGCAGTTCCAGAATACTCAACATTAGGACGTGAGCTGCTATTAGTGCTTGATCGGCCTCATCTCGTTGGGCCGCTTCTTTAAATACCAACCCTTCTTCCTCGTGAACTTCTAACCTGCTGAATACTGCGCCAATTGTGCTGTGTATGTGTCGGGTCGGAAGGTAGTAGTCGGGCACAATCAGTTTTCCGAGAGACGTCTTTGCCGCCATGGCTACAAAATCCAACTTGCTCCAGTTGTGATTTACCCGAACAGTCCCACATTTTTTGCAGTCGGTAACCTCAAACTGAGATTTGTATTTGTGGTAATTCTCCTCAATTCGCTTTGTTTGTTCTGCGGAAAGAGTGTCATTCCCCATGGTGCGTTGAATTTGCTTAAATAACTTATATCCAGACACGTGATGGTAATTTATGAAGGCTTCTACCTGATCGGGATTGTCGTGCAGGTATTCAGCTGTAACGGCACGCTCATACATCCCGCGAATTATGCGGGTTGCAGCAACCCCATAACCGTGTCCACAGAGAAGTAGGATTTCCATGAACTCCTCAAGGCACAGCCGCCCAAGAGTGAGGACAACGAGATCAATCTTAGGGCCGGTCTGTTTTCTGACAAATGCAATATCCATTGCCTTAAGGAGGTTAGGGAATAGCCGTAAGAATTTCTGATTGCGTTCAGAAAAATTCTTCCATTCTGCTTCATTCAGGAAAGAAGCGTAGATGGGGGCGGGTGAGGTGTCCGTCATTGCGGGGGTTTTCCTTTTCCGAATATTTGATTTTAGTACGAACCAACTAACCGTGATGACAATCAAGAATACGGTTAACCAGGCACACCAAACAAAGCGGTGAGTTGGCAAAAAACAGAAGGCATTGCAAATCCAGACTCATTCGGTCTTGTATTCCTCGCCCGCGGCGTCTAAAATAATACTGGATTGGTATTGTATCCGGCTTCGGACCATGCCAGTGGAGCACTATGTTCAGACTGAACAAACTCACCGACTACGGAATCGTCCTGATGGCAACCGTGGCGCGCAGCCCGGAGGACGTGCCGCATACCGCGCGCAGCCTTTCCAAGGCCACGCGCATTCCCTTGCCCACGGTCGGCAAGCTGCTACGGCAGCTTTCAGAACACGGACTGCTCAGCTCCCATCGCGGCGTAAAAGGCGGATACAACCTGGCTTTGAATCCGAAAGCCATTTCCGTTTCCGATATCGTTCTCGCCCTTGAAGGTCCTATCGGTTTTACCGAATGCAGCGTGGTTTCCGGACTGTGCGCCATGGAACGCTCCTGCGCCATCAAGATCAATTCCCAGATTATCGGCGACGCCCTGCGTGACGCGCTGGACCAGGTGACCCTGGCCGCGCTCAACGAACACATGGCCCCGCACCAGCGCCGCACCAAGACGAAAGACAGCAAAGAAAAAGACAAGTTTATTTCCATACAGCCAGCACGCGTTGCAGAGGGAGTGCGATGAGCACAACAGACCAGATCAAGGACATTGCCAAGCAGGAATATAAATGGGGCTTCGTCACCGACGTGGACGAAGACCGCCTGCCACCCGGGCTGAGCGAAGACATTGTTCGCGCCATCGCCGCCAAGAAAGACGAGCCGGAGTTCATGGTGGAGTGGCGCTTGAAGTCTTACCGCTACTGGGCCACCCAGGAAACCTCGCATGCGGAACCCACGTGGGCCAACATCAAGTACCCGCCCATTGACTATCAAGGGCTGTGCTACTACTCCGCGCCCAAGAAAAAGAAAGAGCTCAAGAGCCTGGACGAAGTCGATCCCGAAATTCTGGAAACCTACTCCAAGCTGGGTATTCCGCTGCATGAGCAGAAGCTTCTGGCCGGCGTG
>JANXPR010000408.1 GCA_025357215.1 Acidobacteriaceae bacterium
TTGAAAATTTCTGGTCTTTGTTGAAGCGTGGATTGCATGGAACGTATGTGAGTGTTGAACCGTTCCACTTGTTCCGGTATTTGGATGAGCAGTGCTTCCGGTTCAACAATCGCGCCACAAAGGAAAATCCAATGGACGATGGCGACCGTTTTAGTTTGCTGTGCTCTCAGATCGTCGGCAAGCGTATTACCTACGCTGAATTGACGGCGAAGGAGGACAAAAAACCGGAAGCTACCTTCTAACCGATATCGCTTGGCTCGTGGCCGGAAGCGGAAGATTGCTTGACCATCTTCCGCTTTTTCTTTTTTGGCCCGCGCTTGTTCGGATTCGCGTCTGACTGTTTTTTGTACTCTGCTTCCCGCCGTTTGATTTCTTCGTGCGGAACAGACATAAGTTGATCCACAAGATTTGTGAATCGCTGGTACTCTGCGGAATGTTTCATCTCTGTCCATGATAGAGCATTACGTCTTTTTTCGCTTCGAGAAACCAAATGCAGCAGTTCGTTCTAACGCTCCAGGAGTGGGATTTATCAGGTATTCGTAAGTGGGAATATAGCTATCCCACGACAGATCGCCGATACGCTTATGCCATTCCCTGCGTACATTGTCTTGATGGTTTATGCACCACGCAAATAAATCGGCTATTTGAAGTGCGGGGGATACGTTCATGTTGGATTCACCAACACTTGCCACTTTTTTAAGTTCAGGAATTTGCCTCTGTGCTTTCGTGCTGTTCCATCTGTCTTTAACATGACCGCAAAATGGCTCGTTCCTATCAAAGAATAGTTCATATCCCTTTACCCTGAGTCGCCTGCCATATCGAAAAACAAACCCGAGGACTTCTGAAGCGCACAATTCAGAGATGCTGTTCGGAAAATTTGGCACTACATCTCTAGCTCTCCGAAAATCATCAAGAGGGATTGTCATCGTAACAACATTCAGTCCTGCTTTGGTAATATTCGGCAAAAAACCGGATGCGGTAGGAATAAGGATTCTTCCGGCCTGCGCAAGAGAACCTTCTAGGACATCCACGCAAGCGGAGATATAAGCATTCACCTTTTTGTTATTCCAACCTTTTTTTTTATCAAACTCTTTCTGCAAGGCGTTCGCATTGGTTGTGTGCAAAGGAGGAGCTTTGTGCTTGGCAATTACCTGCTTCCATGCCAATTCAACCGGAGTCCACTCGTCACAAGTTCCACAAACACATGAGAGAGTGACGCGGTCGTTATTGGCAGTCTGCGCACCGTCAAAGTAGGCTTTTAAAACCACCAGCCACCAATCCTTCGGAATAACACTCATTGGCGACAAGTCTCGCAATAGCAGGTATGGAATTTTTGTCGCTCTGGGCTGTCTCATAGTACACCGCCAGAAAGCAGAAAAACCCGCCCATTGCAGGCGGGTTCATGGTTGATAATGCAGAGCGGGTTATTCTGTCCGGAGAGCTGGCCAGCGTTTGATGCGTTTGTAGTTGTGAGTTTTCCAGTCTGAGTAATCGGGCGTGATGCGAAGGAACGGTTCAACATCGAACCCGAGATAGGTTCTGTCTTTGAACATAATCCCGATTGAGCAATCGTCGTCCATTGTTGAGACTTCGATTCGTTCCACGACCTTGCCACGGACAACAGCGAACGGGTCTGGTTTGCGTCTTTTGCGCGAACGTGTAGGCTTAGAGTTAGCCAATGTCGCCTCCTAATAGGTGCTTTGGTTAGGGGCGCGTTCGTGTCACAAGCACGGCGCGTCCCGATTCCCTTGTAACTCAGAGGCGAAGGGCAAGCAACAAAAAAATGGCGAAAAGGGTTATTTCGGCTCATTTTTTGCCCCCAAAAAGGCTTGATGAGCCAGCGATATCTTTGCCCAAAGAAGACCGGAAAGACATAGCTAGCGACGCTTTTCCGCGCGATCACCGTTCGGGGCTGGGGGTTTGTGTGGCGTGGCTAAGTGGTTTGTTTTCTTTCTTCTTAGTCACTACTTTGCTGGTTCTGCGCCGGTTGAAGCGAAAGGAGGTCGGTTAGCGCAAAAGAAAACTTGCGGTGGTGGAAGTTTTTTACGCTTGTTGAACAGAGATTGATTTTGGACCGAGAAACGGGAAATGGCTGAAACAAATACTTTAGAACTGAATGTAAGCGCCAGGTCCGATACTGGACTCAAAAGAAAAGAGAACCAGGACCGCATGACGCGGTTCTTCTCTCCGTTTGGAGAGGTGTTTCTCATTGCGGACGGCATGGGTGGACATCGCGGCGGCGCAAAAGCAGCCGCCATGGTTGGCGACGGCATGACCCAGCACTTACGGGGTCAAGCACCGGACACTCCGGTGGAAGCGGCCATTCGAATGGCCACCGAAAAAACAAACCGCGAAATGGTTATTGAGAGTAGAACCGGTAATCCGGAAACAGCCGGTATGGGCGCGACCTTGGTGCTGGTAATTCTTCGCGGTAACGACGCCGTGATCGCCCATGTCGGCGACAGCCGCGCGTACCTCTACCGCGAAGGAACTCTGCGCTGCCTTACGCGCGATCATACGCGCGGTCGGGAAAAGCTTGACGCCGGAGTGATTACCGAAGAACAGGCTTTTGACCATCCGGATTCCAGCGTGTTGACGCGCGCCTTTGGCCACAGTGAGCCTCTCGCCGTGGACATAGCGCCGCCACTCAGCCTGCAAAAAGGCGATCAGCTGCTTCTTTGCAGTGACGGCCTTTGTGGGTACGTGCATGACAGCAAGATTGCGGAAGTTCTTTCGCGCGGACTGGATGCCCGTTGCACGGCGGATGAACTTGTCCATCTTGCCAACGAGGCCGGCGGCGAAGACAACGTCACTGTTCAAGTCATTCTTGCGGGGCAGGCAGAACCTGAGGACAAGAAGACTCTGGCTGCAACAGCGGTGAAAACGGACCTGGAGCAAACACTGCGGTCGTCCCCGGCGCAGCCTCCTCGGGGTGGCAGTCGCCGTCTCGTAGTGGCGGGCCTTATTGTGCTTGGTCTGATTGCTGGCCTTTTCGCGCTGGTGCGGCTCGTTAAAAGCCCCTCGAAAGACGGTAAGAGCCAGGGCGTGATCAACAAGAATGGCAACACAAGCGGGCCATCCGCAACGCCGCAAGCCGCGGCTGTGAGACTGGTCGTGGTCGTCACGGATGCTGATGCTACGCAGACTGAAAAGCTCAAAAGGATATTATCCAGAGTTGGGGTCTCCGCCAGCGTTCAGCCGGCCAAAGGTCTGTCTAAAGAGAGCGTTGGAGTAACGGTTAATCGGCGCAATGAAACAGCCGTTGCAGCAGCAACCAAGATCCACCACGCATTGCAGGAACTGAATCCCACGAAACCGATACCTCTGATCTACGGCGAAGACGCAGACCAGGCCAGTCAAGAGCCGGGAAAAGGAAGAGATATTACCTTGAGGGTGGAAGGGTTAGATCTCGATCCGCCGTCTGTTCTTTTGATTGGTGACGCAAGCCTAAACATTCTGGTCGAAGACTCCGGAGGATCGCCGACGGATGCGGCTACTGACACCAAGGATCTGGCCGCTTCGTTTGCGGGGCGCAAAGGGGTGCTGGTGTCCAGCCAAAAGCCACGGGCCGTTGCTGTGGCTTTGCGGATACGTCGCGCGTGGCAAGATCGTGAACCGAAAACCCTCATTGGGTTTAGGTCAATGGAAAGCAAAGAGCTCAGGCAGGCTGGCAAGGCGGATATTGTGATGATTGCTTCTCAAGGCAAGTGAGCGAGTTTTATTTTTGCAGGAATTTGTTTTCCGGGAACAGCGAGTGTCGGAGGCGGCACACCCGGGAGATTCGTTCACGGAGTAGATGCTCTCTATGATTTGTCCAAACGATGGAATCGATAACCGGGAAGGCGCAAAGCGATGCAAGAAGTGTGGCGCCTGTTTGAATTGCGGACAGAAGGATCCGGGCGAAAAGATTTGCAGGAAATGCCGAATCCCGCTTTCAGAATCGGCCGCACGGCAGTGCGCCAAAGGGCATTCATTGCCTGCCGGCAGTGACCGTTGTGACATTTGTGAGGGCATGGCGCGCCCGGGGATGGATACGGGAGCCGGCAGGGCCCGGCAGGATTTCGCATCGGGCGGCCCGAGAAAAAGAGAGCCCACGGAAATTGACGAGCCTGCCACGGGTACACCGCCGCCACCACGACCATCATTGCCCCGAGTTGATTCGCCGCGGCGGCCTGTTACCCAGTTCCCGAATGCCCGCAAGATCGTGGGGCTGCTGATCACTTACACGTGGAACCAGGAGGGCGACCTTTTTGCGTTACGTGAAGGCCGCAACCTCATCGGGCGCGATCCGGATTGCGACGTTTGTTTGGAAGCCGACGCTGCCCTGGGCGGCAAGCATGCGCATATCACGTTTCTCAAAAACTTCATGATTGGCGACATGATCAGCAGATCGGGAACATTTGTTGACGATGAACCGGTGGAGCAGGAACGACAGCAACTGCGCAATGGCGCCAGAGTCCGAACAGGTTCAACGGTCTGGACGTTTGTCGCGATTCCGTCAGGCGAAGAAGCGAAGAACGCTGGTTCCTAGGGCCCAGGGTATTGGAATGACAACCGGGCACGCTGCCCGGCTGAACAGCAATGAAGGATGTGCGCGACGATGAACGCTACACAACTGGATCCGGGAGAGTTTCAACACAAGGCGGGAGAGCGCATCGGCAACTATGTGCTGGTTGCTCCGCTGGGTACAGGCGGGTTTGCCGAAGTCTGGCAAGCCAACGATCCCAGCGCGAACCGGCTCGTTGCGATGAAGATATTCTTTGACCGTGTTACGCAGCAGCCTAAGATTTGGAAAGCGATTCGCGAAGAACCAAAGAAGCAACCGGAGCACGAGCGCATCGTTCCCATTTACTACTGCCACCTGGATTCCGACGAGAGTCCTGGGCCTTACTACGTGGTCATGAAGTTGATGCCCGGCGGGACGCTGGATGAAGTATTGCAGCAGCGTACCAAGCTGCCGCCCGCTGAAGCGGTAAAGATCATCCGCGACGTGGTTTCCGGACTGGAATATGCGCACTCGCGCGGAATTATTCACCGGGACATTAAGCCCAGCAACATTCTGTTTGACGCAAATGGTCGCGCGGCGCTGGCTGATTTCGGCATTGCCAAGGACCTGAACAAAGCCACAACCACCAACAGTACGATTTTCGGCGGTGTGGTTGGCACCGCAACCTACATGAGCCACGAGCAGGGCGAAGGCGGACAGGTAACCAAGTCGACGGATATTTACAGTCTGGGCACGGTTTTGTACGAGATGCTTTGCGGCAAGGTGCCTTTTGAAGGGCCAACCGACACCGCGATCATTATTGCGCGCAGCCGGCATGAGCCGCCGCCTATCCATCTAACGGCGCCGGAAATACCGGAGAAGCTTGAGAAGGTCGTCTTAAATTGTCTGCAACGAGACCTGGATCTACGATACCCAGATTGCCAGGCTTTTCTTCGCGCGCTGGATTGGGCGGAGAAGGCCGATGTTCCGGCTCCAAAGCCGCTCAGGGACGAAAAACCCGATAGCACAAATCCACCGGCGACCGGCCGGGGAAAAATGTATGCCTTCGGCGGCGTGATGGCCGCTCTTGTCTTGGCAGCAGTGGGCTACTTTGCGACTCGAGGTTCGAATCCGAAACCCGAGGGTAAGGGCTCAGCCGGTTCCGCCCAGGTCGCCACGACGCCCACGCCAACAGTTAAGGCGAGTCCGCCGGACTGGGCGCGTGTTGCCTATAATGACCCGCGTCTTTCTAAATGCCAAAGCGACGATGCGGCATGTCTGCAAGCCAAGAAAGACTCGGACAATCTAAAGGCAATGCCGGAACAGGAGTGGAAACAGGTCCGCTTTGACAATGCGATCCTTAACCGGTGTATGGAGTTTCCGCGTTGCATGGAACGGAAAGCCCAGGCCGCAAAAATCATTGCAATGAGTCCTGCAGACTGGCCCAAAGTAAAAGACAAGCAATTGCTTGCGGATTGCATGGGTTATGCGCAGTGCTTGAGTGTCAGGCCGGTAAGAGCACCAAGAGGGCCAATTACAGACACGTCCGACGACAGGCTAACGACCTGTTGCGCCCAGTCCTCTGACCCAGGCGCATGCAGTGTTTACAAAAAAGCGCAGCGCCTGGAGAATGACTGCGGCGGGCCCTATGGTAGGTAGAAAACATCGTAGGGGTAGGATGTACCAGGCGACGTTGCCCCCCCCCAGCCGCGGCAAAATAATTTCTTAAAATTCAGCAAAATATTGCTGAGTTTCAACGCTAGGTTAGTTGAGCTGAGAAATGCAGAAGGAGAAGACAAAATGAGACTACAAAAAAAAGCCCTTTTAACAGTAGTGGTACTGGTTCTGGCGGCTTTGTGCGGCGCCAAGGCCCAGCGTCCTAAGGCTGCAACCTCAAGCTCGCAAAGAGCAAAGACAGCGCCCGCGCACTACTACGGGGCGGTGGATCTGGGATCCAAAGGGACCAAGGCATCACTCTATTCGTTTGTGATGGAGGAGGAAGGGCGCAACCCGGTTTCTATCTACGATAGCAACGTCAACACCACCATTGTGGCTTCGATGAAGGATGGGAAGTTCAGCAAAGAGGGCATTGCGGACGCCACGAAAGCCGTTAGACAGGTAGTGGACGAGATGCGAGCGGAAGCTGCGCGCCGTCACCTGAGCGTGGACACGTACTACGTGATTGGCAGCAGCGGGGTTGCCAAAGGTACAAACAAGGAAGACCTTGTCGCCTCCGTCAAGGATGCCACCGGCATTGACATGGATTTTGTGGATGCCGCGCGGGAGGGATATTACGGCATGCGTTCGGCTGTCCCTTTGAACAAACGGGACACTTCCATCTATGTAGACGTCGGCAGCGGCAACACCAAACTGGGCTGCCTTGTCGGCGATGCTGACCTGAAAAATTTCAAAAGCGCGGAAATCCCTTTCGGCTCGGTGTCTCTCACCAACGAAGCCGTTAAGGTCAATCCTAAGGACATCAACAGCGGGATCGCGCAGTCCATTGACGATAAGGTTGTGCCGCAATACGAACAGGACAGCCGGAACATCCCGTGCTTGCGCAATCGCCCTCGCGTCTATTGGACCGGAGGCGCTGCCTGGGCGGCCGCATCCGTGATGCACCCGGAAAAAGCGATGAGTGGTTATGTGATCATACCCGTCGCGATTTGGAGCAGTACATTGCCAAGCTCAAGAACAATACCTGGAACGCAAAAGAAATCGTTCCGGTTTTACCCAAGGACATCCCTAAAGAGCAGCAGGACAAAATTCGCGCTCAGGCCCACAAGGAGCTTTACGACGGAAAGAAAGGTGTGGTGAACGTTTTTGTCAGGGAAAACCTTCTGTCTGGCGCTTCGATCATGAAGGCCATATTGGACATCAGCAATCCTAGCGCTACTGTGCAGTTTGTACGCAACGGCCAGTTCGTCTACGGCTATGCCCTGGAAAAATTCAAAGTTGATGCGATTGGAAGTCCAGTGGGGAATGAGCGCGGCCCCAATGACTGGAACGCCCCGGAGAAAAAGGACGGCGCGAATACCACGGTTGTGGTTATCGGTACCGTACGCACACCTCAGGAAAACGACACGAGCCGTCAAAGTGAAGGAGTAAATTCGGGAAACGGTGTGGATCCGCGGTCTCAAGTCCCGCCTTCCGAGCCGGCTCCAACGCCCTTACCGGTAGTGACTATTCCATCAGGAACAGTCCTGGCTGTTCGCCTCAACGATCAGGTGAGTTCCGAAACTGCACAGGTCGGCGACATATTCCATGGTTCCATTTCCACGCCAGTCTATTTGAACGGTCGTGCTGTGATTCCAACCACGGCAGACGTTGAGGGGCGCGTTACGGACGTGAAGTCCGCGGGAAGATTCAAAGGCCAGTCCGACCTCGTGATTGAGCTCACGCAATTGGTGATCGAAGGCAACCGTTATGGTTTGGTTACGAACCGCTGGTCCAAGGAAGGCAGCTCTCGAGGGAAAGCAACGGGAGCTAAAGTTGGCGGCGGTGCGGTTTTGGGCGCAATCATCGGCGCGGCCGTTGGTGGAGGCAAAGGCGCAGCGATTGGCGCGGCGGCAGGAGCTGGCGCGGGAACGGGAGTGGCTGGAGCAAATAAAGGCCAGCAGATCGTTCTGAAGCCGGAAACTGTTCTTAGCTTCCGATTGCAGAACCCGGTGTCTTTTACCCCAGGAAAGAGCCGTGATCCGATGTCAGGAAAACAATAGGTGGCTTTGCCGATTGACGGCAGAAGAATGCGGCTGTGGTGCACTGGTTTTTCTTGTTTTCTTGTAAACAGCAAAGGTCGCTAGTCCGGTGCGCGGATGAGATCGGATTGCTGCTGGCGCTACTGATAAAAAGAGGGCTTTATGACAAATTCATCGCTATGGTCGCGCCGTCGGTTTTTTATGGCGGGCACGATCGCCGCGGCGGGATTTTCTTTTGCACGCAACGCGCGCGCCTCCGAGCCAAGAGTTGTGGTGCCCAGCTACAACACGTTTACCGACGAGGAAGAAGTGCAACTGGGTAAGACCTTCGATCGGAAGATGACCGAGGAAGCAAGATTTGTTGCCGATCCTTTTATCAACGGATACGTCAATGATATGGTCCAGAAGCTCTCCGCCACTTCGCGTCGCACGAACCTTCGCTACTCAGCGCGAGTCATTGATGTTGCGGAAGTGAATGCTTCAGCGGTTCCCGGCGGCTTCCTTTATGTGCAGCGCGGTATGCTGGACCTGGTCCAGGAAGAGCACGAACTGGCGGCGGTGCTGGCCCATGAAGTGGGCCACGTTGTGGCGCACCACGGAACAAATAAACTTGCCGCAATCTTCATCGGCAAATCGTTCTACGAACTGGTAAAAAAAGAAGTCCTCCATGACCAGGAGATTGTGGCCGGGGTACTGGAGAAGTTGGGTGGAGCGTTATTTCTCTTGACCCAGCTAAAGTACAGCCGTTCCGCCGAAAGCGATGCGGACTTGCTCGGCTACTACAACATGCAACGCGCCGGTTGGCATCCTGACGGCATGCTTTCTATGTTCCGCCGCTTGCTGGCGCATTCCAGCGATCCGAATTTTGTCCAGGCGATTTTCTCAACTCATCCGCCTACTGCAGAACGCATCCAGGCGGTGCAGCACGAAATGCGCGAAGCCCCGCCTGCGGGAGAGCTCGCGCGAAATTCAGGCCGTTTCCAGCAGATGAAATCGGCCCTGGCGAAACTACCGCCGCCGCAAATGAAAAAGATGCCGCATTGAGTTCTCGACTCCGGCGGTCCGTTTGTTTGACGACGTGAGGTCAGCAACTACGATGACGACAAGGGCAGCGAAAATCACACATCTCTTGCAGCGTGCCGCGGACGGCGACTCCGAGGCCGCCAACCTTGCATGGGATGCTGTTTACCGCGAGCTTGAGAACATCGCCAAGGGTTATTTAAGACATGAGTATCAGCACCAGACATTGCAGGCGTCTGACCTGGTGCACGAGGTCTACCTGCGGTTGTTCGGCGACAACAAAGTGCACGTTAACGATCGCAAGCACTTCTACCGTCTCGCTGCCCGCCAGATGCGGTACTACCTGGTAGACCGCACAAGAAAGAAGCGGGCAAGAAAGTGCGAAGGTGAAAATATCTCGCTCGATGACTGCGTGGTCATCGGTCAGGAGTTGGACGAGCGGTTGCTGGCCCTTGACGCCCTACTAGTGGAGCTGAATGAGCTGGATCATGAAGCGGCCTCCGTGGTGGAAATGCGTTACTTCGGCGGCTACAGCGAAGTTCGAACCGCCGAACTGTTGAGCATCAGCTCGGCCCACGTGAGAGATCATTTTGAATTCGCCAAAGCATGGCTGAGAAAGCGAATGTTGAGCTAGGAACTAAGTGAAGCCGCGGAAACAGTGCAGCAGCGTACGCTCTTTGCGGCTCTCCAAATCGCATTTATCTAAGGTTGCCATGTTTTGGCCACAATCCCCTGTCGCCACGCCATTCGGGCCACGCTTACCTCTCAAAAGATTCTTTTCTAAGTTTCACCAAAATAGCGCAAAAAGACGCTCTGTAATGCAGGAGCCCAAAACGACATAGTTTGTTTACGGCCTGGAATATTTGAAATTCAACACGGCCGGGCTTTGGGCGACAGGAGAGAGAGCAGCTTATGCGCAAAGTAAATAACGCAATCACATGTTTGACATTGGTTGTCACCGTGGCGCTGGTCAGTCTGGCTGGCGTTGCTCGTTCAGCTGTATCCGCTGATCAAGCCACTCTGGATGCTTATAACAATCTGTCAGCTACGCTTGATTTCCGGGGCGTCCTTCGTATTTACGATGTAACCAACGCGCAGCATCCGATGCCACTGTCGCGCCTGTATCTTTCCGGCAGTGGGAAAAGTGTTTCCTTGGCCAATGGATATTTGCTGGCATCTGACAAGAGCGGCCTGCAAATCGTGGACATTTCGGATCCTCGAGATCCAAAACCGGCTCATGCGGTGGCCCTTGGTCAAGAAGCTACATCGCTAAAGGCCGCCGGCGATTTAGGTTACGCCGCATTCGGCTCAACTCTTGTGCTCTTTCACATTCCCACGGGTGCGGTTCTCGATCAAAGAAGCTACGCCGAAGCTCCCATTCGGGACATGACGCTTTCAGGCGACAGTCTGTATGTGTTGTCGGCGGACGATGCATCGAACGGCGCTCACCTGGTCACCAAGATTGGAATAGGGGACAGTCTGGGCGCGGCACTAGCAACACTAAAGCTCTCGACACCAGGCAAAGGAAACTTCGACGGCGCTTTCATTTCTGCTGGCGAGGGCCAGCTTTACGTTTGTTTGAATTTCGCGAATGGAGTCCAACTCGCAGGTGGCGTTGAAACTATTGTGGACAACGGAGCCAGCCTTGCAATCTCGGGTTCGCCCTCAGCAGTACGTGTCCTGGCATGCAGGCCCAATGGATCTGGCGCCCTGGTGTTTTCCACCACTAAGACTGATGGAAGCCAAGCTTCTCAGCTGGGAGTGATGGATGCCCAGGCAAGCGGGACGATGGGACGAGTCTTGAAAACTATCGACTCGCCTGCGGCGTCATCAGACATGGTTCTCTATTCGGGACTTGCGTTCGTACCGGACAGAAATAATGAACTGCAAGCCACCAGTTTTGCCCAGCCTAATGGTGCAACGTCCAAACCAAAAGTCGCGCTGGATACAAATTCTGCCAACGGAACGGTCGTGGAAAACCGGTTGCTCCGGCTCACCGCCAGGGTAACAGCAAGCGATCAGGTCGCGACGGTGGACTTCTTTGTTGACGGGAAAAAAGTAAGTACTGATGGCAACTATCCGTTCGAGTATCGCTTCACGGCGCCTGCTGCTTCTGTTTCAAGTGCGCTCACCGTATCGGCTTGCGCTCATGACGTAAATGGAAACCAGTCGTGCAGTGAAGAAACCAGTCTTCAGGTGGTCAAGGACTCAAGTCCTTTGCGAGTGCTTGCAGCCAGCCCGCAAAATGGAACTCGGCATCCTCACGGAACTTCTCCGGCAATTTCAGCTCGATTCTCTCATCCGCTGGATCCGGCAACAGTATCAGCCCGCAACATAACCATCACACGGACGAACGGAGAAAAATCGGGCAAATCCGTTCCAGTAGGGATTGCATCGGTTTCGTTCCACGCAGGCACCCAAACAATCTCCGTGGCGCCGGCGTCGCCCCTGGCTGACGGAAACTACGCGGTGACATTCTCGCCTGCAATCAAAAGCACCGCTGGCGCCGCTTTGACATCGGGCTTTGTTACCCAGTTTGCCGTTGGCAGCGGAGCCACCTGGATCAGCCCAACGAGTGGTAACTGGAATGTTGGCTCAAACTGGCTTTCCGGGACGGCTCCACAGCCAGGCGACGATGTTGTGATTGCGGTGCCCAACGTTACTGTAACTTTCAATACAGGAACCGTAACGGTTGGGACTATGACGGTTGCGCAAGGTAGCCAGCTAACGATCAGTGCGGGGAGCCTTACCATTACCGGAGCGTCAACCGTCGATGGAGTTCTGAATTTTGCTGGAGGCACCATCAGTCCACAAGGTGGAATGACTGTTACTCATCTCATGAACTGGAACACGGGGACGTTGAGTGGAAGTGGGGGAATGACGGTTGCGCCGAGTGCGACGTTGAACCTGAATGTGCCGGCCAATGGTTTGGCGATCGTGTCGGGAACGACGCTGACCAACCTGGGGACGGTGGTGGAGACGGCCAACAACGTGGTGAACTGCGCGTTCCGGGTAGGGAACCTGGGAGTGGTGAACAACGCGGGGAGCTGGACGCTGGGCACCGATGTGCTGGTGCAACCGGTGGATGCGACGGCGGTGGTGTTCAACAACACGGGAAGCTTCACCAAGAGCGGCGGAACGGGGACCAGTACCTGGACGGTGCCGATCGCCGGACCGGGAACGATCAACATCGGTAGCGGTACGTTGAACCTGAACGGAGCGTTGAAGGCCAGCATCACCGGACCGATCGCGGTGCAGGCTTCGACGGTGTTGTTCTACGGACAGGGGGGAACGTTGGCCGGCGGGCAGGTGACCGGAACAGGAACCCTGACCTTCACCAACGGAGTGACCATCAACGGGACGTACACGTTCAGCGGGCAGACGCAGATCCAGAGCGGGGCCGGCGTGGTGAGCATCAACGACAGTACGACCATCGCCAACCTGAACTTCATTAACGGCAACCTGTCGGGGACCGGTGCGGTGACCGTCTCGCATCTCATGAACTGGAACACGGGGACGTTGAGTGGAAGTGGGGGAATGACGGTTGCGCCGAGTGCGACGTTGAACCTGAAT
>JANXPR010000434.1 GCA_025357215.1 Acidobacteriaceae bacterium
TTGGACACCGCACCGTCTACGACAAGCTGGTCGTCGTGCTGCAGTTTTTCAAACGGCAAGGGAAAAGTGGCCTGGTCACATCCAGTGACTGGCCGAGGTACGTTGAAAAGATCCGCCCGATTTACGAGCCGGAAGAAATCCAGGCGATGCTCACTCAAGCCAGGGGCGATGAAGCAATCTTTCTGAAATTCATGCTGGCCTCTGGATTTCGTGATCAGGAGGCGCAACATGTTTGCTGGCGCGATCTCGACATCCGCCACAGTCACGTTCGGGTCACCGCCAAGGCTCTCTGGGACTTTCGGCCGAAGAACTGGGAGGAGCGAGTCGTACCGCTGCCGTCAGCTCTCATCGACCAGCTGCGGCGACTCAAGGAGACACGCAATGCCTTACCGGCACAATTGCTGTTTCCCAACAAACGTGGAAATCCCAACAGCGAGAACGACACGATTGTGAAGCGGGTCGCCGACCGGGCGAAATTGAATTGTGGACAGTGCGTTACGAAGCACGGCAATCGGTGCGCTAAGGGACCTTATTGCCATCACTTCTTCCTGCATAAGTTCCGCCACACGTTTGCCACCGAGCACTTGCGTCACGGTGTGGACATCCGCACCCTTCAGACCTGGTTGGGCCATCGCGATATCCAATCGACCATGGTTTACCTGAAGGGCGTGCAATCGAAAGACGCTTTGGCGAAAGTCAACGCAGGAGCGCTGGCAGCGTATGTCAGCTAACAGGGTTCAAGGTGCCATTCGATGGCGGGCCGTTCATGGAGCGTACTGGACCAGCAAGTTGTGCAACACCTCGTTGCACAACTTGCCACGGAGACGCGAATTGTAGATTCGTGGAGGCCGCGGACGATCGGGAACAACATGCGCGGCAGACTGTGTAGAGTGGCTGGCGCTCAACGAAGGTTACTGTCGACGTTTTTTGCGGAATGGAAAGATGCATTTCAATTCGCGGCGAATTTGCCTCTCTGCTGAACAAATTAGGACATTTCTTTGAGAACTTTGGACGCGATGACGAATTCATATTGCGCCGGGGATCAAAAACGTCGATGGCTAGGCACTCCGCCTTTGCGACAATTGACGGGCTGCCGACAGAGTAAATGTCAATTCGTGTGACGCCATTGAACCAGAACTTGTCGAAGGAACTGGTTGGACGCCCTTTTCCGCGAAACGTTCTGCCAACATATTCGCATTCCTTGCCGGACCAGAACACATAAACACAGTTGTGGCTCTGAATCTCGCGGTCATACCATCGTCCGAAAGCAAGTTTCTTGGCTCGCCTACCCCAACCCTTGCTCGTTTTGACCTGCCACTGTCGTTTCAAGATGTAACTTTCCCTGAATTCCCTTTTCCCGCGTTTCTTAAGCAAGATCTTGCGTGCCCTAGTCCCAAGACTATCGAGCACGGGTGCCACTCTTCCTTTTGTAAACGCCGGCGCTCGCCCTGGGCGCTTGTTACCAATTGCAGTCCGCAGCCACGCGATCCGCCGGTTGAACAACCTGCGCAAGCCTCGATCAAATTCCGCAACCAACGCCATCGAGTAACCTCCTATCAATCAGGTGACTTGCC
The DNA here is from genome assembly GCA_025357215.1 of Acidobacteriaceae bacterium. GTDB lineage: Bacteria > Acidobacteriota > Terriglobia > Terriglobales > Acidobacteriaceae > Angelobacter. Next base: position 1,575 of record JANXPR010000434.1, read on the forward strand.
CTTCAAACGCGACAAGATCAAGCAAGAACTGCGCCGAAACGCTCAACTAGATCGGAGTCTTGCCGCAACGGTGCAGCGCAAATCTCAAGATGCGCCGCGATAAGTTCTACTTCCGTGGAGGTCAGGTTTTTCAGCGCCTCCGGAGAGCTGGTCAAAAACTTGTCCCCCCTCCCATACGCGCCGCCAAAGGCTTCGCCAGGTAGGCGCTCAACGGCGGCAACATCACTGATCTTCGTGCGTGTTTGATTCAGGTTGCCAAGGAAGCCTTCAACCAGTGGACGATTCCGGTGAAGGTCGCAGCAGTCCTCCACAGCCGCTAACAAAGCATAGAATTCCTTCGGAGGAAAGATCTTCAGCATCATCTGGTGGGCTCGTCTGGCCTCACCGCGCACTTGCAGGCGCGCGGGGCGGTCGATCGGTTTGTCGGCCACGATGAACTCCTCGTACACCAATAGCCCTGGCGACGTATCGTCTCGAAAATAACTTCCGAGAATCTTTAGCACCCGCACTCCAAGTGGGAGATCCTGCCGGAACTGATTCTCAAAGTTCTTTCTGAACTGATCGAGTTCGGCCTGCCCCGAGATGACGGCTATGCTGTCGGCTGCGTGCGTCCGAGCTTCCTCGCGATCATGCTTGGCCTGTTCAGCGCCGCGGATGTTTTGATAGCGATCGTCTAACGCCAGGAGTTTCAGCATTACCAACGCGTGTGGTTTAGTTACACGGACCGAAGCGGAAAACGCCGATCCGTCGGGAAGCTTTCCGGAGAGTGGGTGAAGAGAAGACTCTGACAGGGCGATGGTTCCGCCGGTACAAAATCGCGCATGAACGCCCTTCTCTACGTCCACCCTAAAATCCTTGTCGCGCTTGAACTCCTCCGGCGCCATAAACTCGATGCGCATGACCTCTTTACTGCCGGGTATCGGTTTTTCAAATTGGAAGTTCTGTGATTCTTTCACGACGGTGTACCCGAGCGCCGCAAGTGTTGCTGCAATTGACGGAGACTCTACCCGGAGGCGCATGATGTCCAAAACGAAATCAACGTCCTTGGTGCCTCGCGCTTTCTCCAACATGAACTTCATGGCCTGTGCACCTACAACCACGAAGTCCTCAGCAGCCGGCCCAAGGGCTTTCAACAGTTCGAGAACGTAGGTTCGCTGGGGCTCCGGAATCATGGAGTCCTCCAACCCGGCTGAATCGTGTTCTCAAGGAGATATCCAGCCTGCTTCAAGTCCCTGCCACCGCGAGCGTACAAGTCTAAGTACGCCTGAATGCCGGATACAACGGCAGCCTCGAGGACAGGCTTGGCATACATGAAGACGCCGACATCATAAGGATTGATAAACCGCAATAATGGTCCTCGATTGGACTCAGATGTCAGCTTCCGTGCAGAAGCCTCAGCTTTGTTTCCTATAAGAAACACGTCAACGACGTCGATGTCCACCAAGGGAGAATCCGCTGAAGCTGCCATTGCAGACGTGAACGCATACATGCCGGGGATCCGTTGCTCCAGGCCAACAATGATTTTCGCCAGATCGACTCCGAAAGGATTGGCCGTCTGGAAGGAACTTCGTAGTCGCCAGCGATAGCGTTCCTTGTATTTTTCTGCCCATTGCTCCAGCAGACGGGCGGGCTCGGGTACGACGATCGCCATTCCGCGCCGCCGCACCCAGAGTTGTTCTTCGAGACTGGTGAGGACTTTTGAAATCGCGCCGAGGCTAATGGTGAAATCAGTCTTGGGAGCCTTAGGAAAGCGCTCGGAGAATTTCCTGCTTTGCTCTTTCAACTCGCGGTCGATTTCGGTGAGGGTCCACTGTTTTGGGTTCTCTAGTAAGACCCGCAGGACGCGCGAATAACGCCCTGAGAATACGTTGCTCGTTTGTCGTGCGTCTGATTTCTGAGCGGGCAGTGCGCGCGCGCGCACTCCGGTTCTCCGCAATGTAAATTTCCCCGGAACGTTGATGGAGATGTTTCCTGCCAAATCCAGAAAGTCGATTTCATTCTTGATGCAAAATGCCTGCGCTTGCTCTGAAAGTGCCGGCGCGATGAGAGCGACGGCTACATCCGTACGAAGTGATTTCAAACGCCGGATCCACGGCGCAATCTCTTCTATGATGCGAGGCGTAAAAATCTTCTTGGTTTCGCCCAGTACCCGGATTCGATTCTCGCCGGAGCGCAGTTCAAAGCTGATGTCGAAGGCCTGCTCCGGTGCCTTAACATCTTCGATCGATACACCAGGCAGGCCTTTCACCGGCTCTTGCCCTCGAAGGGCGTCAGCGATCTCTCGTTCGGTCGAATTGGCTCGGGTCTGCACACAAGTATTTTCCCGCAAAGGAAACTAATTGTAAAGGAAAACTTTCCTATACATAATATTTCCTGCCTAGTAAAAACAGGATTATACTACAGATATATAAGGACTTAACAATTAGGCAAGCAACAGTCATCCCTCACATCGTACGGCGGAGCTGCCGTATTCGGGAATGGGGAGCGCTCGCAAAAGTGACGGCCAAACGGACATGATCTTCGTCAGCGACGCCAACCCTAAGGAAACAATGAAGCACGCTAAGCCGGGCGCAGCAACTCGTAGCGGTCTGAACTTGCCCCGCACCGATTTTCGCATCGGGGACAATCAAACATCACAATGGCGCGTCCTGATGCCATGGCCGCCGGTATGAGTATCACGTTCGCCGTCGCTGCGGTTCTAATCGTCGTCGCCCTCAGCATCGCGATTGGCGCGTACCGCCGTACATTACGCAATCGGGTAATTGCCCCACTCAATGTCAAACAGCAAGCCTGCTCAGGCTAGTGTCACTCACCGCCTGCGGCATTTTCCGCGTCAACCATACGGCAACCTGATTCGGGTCAAATCGAACCGCCGTGCCTACACGGAAGGAAGGGATAGCGTTGGCGGCCGCCATTTTGTAAATGTGTTGTCGAGTTACGCCTAACAATTTGGCCAACTCGCTGGCCTTTAAGGCGTGCTCCTTGGATTCCAGCATTTGCAGTATTTTTGCCATTCCAGCGATGTTGCCACTTCCCAGACTGAACCGACAAGCCGAGTTCGCCATAGTCAACCCCCGACGATTCCACAGATTCGGTTCTACACCGAGCGCCGATTTCGGTCAAAATCTCAAGGGAAGCGACACGATTTGACCGAAATTTAATTTGGGGTTAGGTTCGTCACGCTCAGGACAGAATCTGATTCGTCCTGGCCGGAGGGAGGCGCGGAATGTTTCCATCGCTGCAAGACGTTGAGGCAGGGCTCCGTGCGACGGGCTACATCGCCGATTCGATAGCCACGACAACGGTTTATCTGGCGGCGAGACTCCAGAAGCCATTGCTACTCGAAGGCCCGGCGGGCAGCGGTAAGACTCAATTGGCGTATGCAGTTGCGGATGCGGCGTGCACCACGGTCGAACGCCTGCAGTGCTATGAGGGGATCAACGAAGAAAAGGCCATCGGCAGGTTTGATGAGCCGCTGCAGAGGCTATGCGTCGACCTTAAAACCAAGTCCAGCGGTGTTGATTGGCAGTCCCTGCAAACAGAATTACACAGCCAGCAATTCTTCAGCGCCGGCCCGCTGTTGCGTGCGTTGCAGTACGAGAAGCCTTGCGTCCTGCTGATCGACGAGTTGGACAAAGTAAACCAGGCGTTTGAGGCCCTGCTGCTGGAATTGCTGAGCGTGTGGCAACTCAGTATTCCGAAACTGGGCACCATCAAAGCCAAGAGCATTCCGTTCGTCGTTCTCACCTCGAACGAGGAGCGGCGCATCGGCGATCCCCTTCGCCGGCGTAGCTTCTATCTGCGGGTTGAGCATCCGACAGCCGAGCGTGAGGCGGAAATTGTGGCGCTGCGGACACCGGATTCCAGCCGCGAATTCCACGCAGGCATGGCGGGGCTCGCTAAGGCGTTACGGGGTTGGAGTTTGGAGAAGCCGCCATCGGTCTCAGAAATTCTGGACTTTGCACAGGCGCTCAAGGTCCTTGGCGCCGAGCGAGTTACGGCAGAAATGCGAGATATTCTGTTGCCTTTGCTGGCCAAAACCGAGGCCGACCGGCGCAAGCTGCTTTTGCGAGATGGATTTGCCAGCCTGGTCTATGACGCTCAACAGTACAGCGCTAAAACTTTGCGCGGGGGCATTGCATGAGGCGAGTTCTCATTCTGCTTTTAACGATTTGCGTCGTCTCCAGTTGCTTGGCAGAGTCGCGTCAGCATGCGACGCGGCCCGAGGCTGAATACTTCGTCACCTCTTACGCGCAACACTACCGTGTGCCCGTTCCATTGGTGCGTGCAATTGTTGAGCGCGAGTCGGACTGGCGCGTGTGCGCGGTCTCTCCAAAGGGCGCCGTTGGGCTCATGCAGCTCATGCCAACAACGGCCCAGCGCCTGCGAGTGAGGGACCGGTGCAACATCGATCAAAACGTCTCCGGAGGCGTGCGTTACCTGGCATGGCTGATGCAACTGTTTCATAACGATCTCAGGCTCGTAGCTGCCGCCTACTATGCCGGCGAACACGTGATCGGCAGGCGCGGCCTGGCGTACCACAATCCGGACGTGGTCGCGTATGTGTCGAGAATTAGAGCGACTTATGTTCGCCAAGTCGAATCCGGAGCGAAGCCTGAGAAAAATACTTTGAAAAGAGATATGCGATGAAAATCTGTTTGAGTTTGGTGCATCTGATAACGCTCACGACGGTGCTTGCGCAAGCGGCAGCCGCGCAATCTGGGTTGCCTAAAGCACAAATTGTAACTTTGAATCTGGACCCTCAAAGCGTCACCATCCTGCACCTGAGACGGGGGTTTGTCAGTTCCGTCCGGCTGCCGGAGGAGGTCAGCTCCGTCGTGCTGGGAGATCCCGGAGCATTTAAGGCCGAACACTCCGAGGCGGAGCCACAGCTGGTTTTCTTCAAGCCGACCACCCAGAAGCCAGTCGAGACGAACGCGCTGATTACGACCAGGACCGGACACGAAGTCTCTTTAAGCCTGGTGAGCGAAGGAAATTCAGACCGCGCCGGGGTGGTCGATTATGTCCTGAAATACGAGCATCCGCGTAGTTTTCTCATCGGAGCCGCCCAGTCCAGCTTCTTGATTGGCGACACGAAGAGCCTTACACCGGAGAGCCCGCCAATTAGCAATGCGCAAGGCAATGCCGTCAGTGACGAACAGGAGTTGCTCAGACAACAAAGACTTGAGGTTCCGCATTGGGAGGGGAAACAGTTGCGGGTTGCAGTGGGACGGGCTGCCGGGCCCGACGAGCGGATGACAGTCACGTTTTCCGTTCTTAATTCCTCTCCCAAAACGATCGAATTGTTGCCGCCGCAAATACAGCTTGCCGGGACAGCAAAGGCCAGACGTGGGAAGACGATCAAGTCCGAGCCGGTAGCGATCAAGGATTACCGAATGACAGCGCGGCGGCTGGCGCCCGGCGCAAGGGCGGACGGAGTTGTCATGTTTGAACGTCCCACCTTCAAGGAATCAAGAGAACGATTGTTACTGCAAGTTGCGCAAGCGGAAGAAGTGGACCGCCCGGTTCTGGCGCCGATTGCGTTT
>JANXPR010000454.1 GCA_025357215.1 Acidobacteriaceae bacterium
CTAGGGGCAACTCTTCGTATGCGGCGGGCTGCCTCAAATCCGTCTAAATGGGGCATCGTAATGTCTAAAACCACGACATCCGGGTGAATCTCCGCAGCCTTGTCCACTGCTTGGAGTCCGTCGGCCACGTCGCAGATCACATCAAAGTCAGACTCGGCACGCAGCAGCGAGCATACGTTCCGCCGTACAATCGGGTGATCGTCAACAACAAGAATATGAAGCGGCAGACGCATCAGAGGCTCTGACAACCGATCAAGCTCAAGCTAGCAGGCGGCATCCCTTCCGATCAATACATGGGATACGGTATGGAACCCGGAAATTGCCTGCTACAATCACTCAGGCCGACTGCGCATGGGGAGGGATAATGACCGAAAAGCCAAGTGCCATCATGCCGGGGACGGTTGAAAAAATCATCAAGTCCCCATTTCCAAATGAACCAGAAAAAGCTCAGATAACCGTCGAGGGCGCAGATCATTTGTATAGGGAAATACGCATCGACAACACGCTCACGAATGAACAGGGTGAGGAGGTCAGCCTCAAACCGGGTGCACACGTGGAAGTCACCGTCGAGGCTGAGGCAGAGGCTACGACACCCAAGAGTGGTGACAAAACACACCCCCCTTCGGCGACGGCCACTCGCCCGTGACAACCCCTGATCATTAGGCCTTAGGGGCTCCCCGAATCGACGATATAGTTGTCGAAGGCTACGGGCCGATAGCGATATCGTATCTCGCTTCCTTTTAGATTCTTTGGAAGAAGTCAGCCCATCTCGGCGATTCAGCCACGTCGCCAGGCTGAAAGTCTCGCAGACGCGAAAGGCCACGAATTCCGTCGACTCAGAGGGTTTGCCCGCAGCGTTTGGTAAGTAAGAAGGCGCTGGGCCAAATCTCGCGTCTGTGGGGAAGCATCATTTCTTTTCCGTCGCCGTGCAAAATGCGCGTGATACCTAAACGAGAAGCGTTCACGTTCAATGTTATCCGCTTCGGGACTGCTCGGATAGGGCAGGTACCTGCTTCATCGGATGCTAATGGCGTCGCGGCGCGCGCCCGGGATCGCCGTCTGGGCTGCCCCCAGTCGGATGATATGGCCCGCTAATCGTGGAGAACAATGTTGAGAAGCGAACTGTGGACTTCAAGCTCACCGTTGTAGCGAATAAAGCCCAACTTCCTGAACTTGTTCATGAAAAAGCTAACGCGCGAGCGAGTAGTTCCCACCATCGCTGCCAGCGTTTCTTGACTGATTTTGGGAATTGCAACTTCGGTTTTTCCTTCCTTTCCGAAGTGAGCCAGCATGAGAAGGACACGAGCCAGCCGTTTCTCGCTGGAATTGAAAAGCTGGTCAACCAAATCCTCTTCGTACCGGACGTTCCGCGCCAGCAAGTATGCCACGAACGTATCGGAAAACTCATGTTCCCGGTGAAGCACTTCCACCATGGACTTCTTTTCGATTCTCATCACCGTGCAATCGGTCATTGCGGTTGCGGCGCACAGGCGGAGAGTCTGCCCAGTAAGGCAACCTTCTCCAAAGAAACTGCCCTCGTTCAAAACGCCAATTGTAGCTTCCTTCCCGGTCTTCGACACAACGGTGAGTCTTACTTTTCCCTTCTGCATATAGAAAACAGCATCGCAAGGATCGCCCTGAACAAAAATCGACTGCTTCTTGCGAAAGGCTGTGATCTTTCTACCGCCGCCGTCGATGGTGGAAAGGAATGTCTTGGTATCGAATTTGATGAGCTTCTTAGACGCTACCACGAGCGGCATAATTTTCCCCCTCTCGAGAATTACGACTACGCATAAGGCACTTCCCAATGGCTTTTGCCCTTGCCAAGGGGGAAGGCTTGCTGCCTCGCTTGGAATTCGCGCGCTTCAAGAGTGATATTTAGCGCTCCATTCGTAGTATATCGCCTCCCTGCGATGGCGCGCAGCGCAATATTGCGGGCGTCGCTAACGTATTCCCGTGGAAAGCACGACCGTGCATCAAGCCTCCAAGCGGGTTGTCGGCAAACCGGAAGTGATCCGGATCGGGACATGCGGATCGTTACCAACAAATCGGCACGTCGGAAGCTTTGCTAGCGATTGCGGGTTTGTGATCGGCAAGCCGAAAACTATCTACCTGCCGATCATCGCGCAAGTGACCCGAACGAACCGGTGAGATGAGTTCTAGTCTGGGCAATTTGGCCTGAGGTTTGCTCGCCAGGTTATATCCGCAGGAAAGCCATAACTTTTCTCGATTTGTTGCGGGTGTCGCCATTGGCGGGATATCAACTTCCAATCAAACGAGATCAGCATCACACGGTCGATCGTGTTTCAGGTAGTTGGACCGTGCAAGACCGAGGCGTCCCAGAAGCCGCTCCGCTCGATGCTTACCTAGCAAGCGCTGAGGACATAACGGGAGTACACGCCGTACCAAAAACCAGATGATTGGGCGTTTGCGAGTCCCGCTACGTCCGGCAAAAATCCGTATTGGGGGCAAACTATCATGAGGAGTTTTATCCGCCCTGCTGCGATGAAGATCGGAATCGCACACGTCGGTCGGGACAGGCACGTGGGCGGCCACTTGTTCCAGGGCCGCGCATTCTTCCGCTCCTTCGCCAGTCTAGATTCGGCGTCAGCCATTTGTTGGAAGTCAACTCACGCGGCAGGATTCAGCTTGCGGATCTGGCTTCGGGCGCGAGTGAACGGTTGCGGAATTCTGCGGTTTTTTATTTCACCGAGCAGAAAATTGATTTCTCCACCGAGCAGTACGGCAAAACCGGAGAGATAAAACCACACGTATAGGCCGATGGCGGCGCCTAGCGGTCCGTACGTTTTATCAAGACTTTCAAAATGTTGGAAATAGACTCCCAGCAGGTATGACAATCCGACCCATGTCGTGACTGCAGTGATTGCCCCGATCAGGCTGTCCCGGAAGCGCTGTTTGAAATCCGGACCGAAATGGTAGAGCAGCTGTACTGCCAGCATGGCGAAGATCACTGCTATGCCCCACCGGAGGTACTTCCAGGCGGCAAGGAGCGCAGGATTGAGGCCAAATCTGCCGGCAAACCATGTCCCAAAATACGTCCCCTCAACCATCAATCCTACGGCCACGAGCAACAAAGTTCCCGCAAGCAATGTCAGTCCCAGCGCAATAGGCCGAGTCTTCCAGACCGGGCGAGTTTCGCGGACTCGATAAACGACATCAAGGCCGTCCATCATCGCAGCAAATCCGCTGGAAACTGTCCAAATCGTGAAGACTAACCCGAGCGTAAGGAAGTGCGCGTGTTTGCGACTATCGATGTCAGACACAATGCTGCGCACCAAGCTCATGCCGTCCCCTGGAACAAGCTTGGCCATAAGGCTTAGAAGGCCTTCAAACAAATGCGGAATGGGTACATACCCCAGCAGCGACGCCATCGAAACCAACAGCGGAAAGAGCGAGAGCACGAAGTAGTATGACAAGCCGGCGGCAAACACGAAGAGATGTTCGTCGTAAACATCGTTGTAGATGGTTATCAGCGACCGCTTTAGCGTGAGCCACGCTGCCGCGCCACCTAACGTGAACACCGAATCACCTCAGAGACTTTCATTCCATGCCGCCTTTCGTAACTTTACGCTTTTTGAGCCTCGCGCGGATGTGCAATTGCGCTCAATTCTAAGGGTCCGACGCCTGAAGCTGCGGCGCACGCTGTGATCATGACTTCCGAAGCGAGCGAGTGTTGCAGTCGAGCGGGAATCTGTTCCCTCAGCGTTTCCGCCAAGTGAGCATATTTGAGCAGCGGGCTTGCCTTTCAAAGGGTAGAGTCAAACGTTGAAGCTGCGTCAACAAGGTTTTCTAAGAAAGCTAGCCGAGAAGGAGTACGCAATGCAGGAAAGGTTCGCCGTGGGGGGCTGCATGAGTACCGATTCACTGGAGCACCATACCGCCCGCAGCTTAGGTTAGGACGATGAATCTTCTTGACACCCGCGCGGCTCGCGTGTTGGTTACCATCCTTTGCTTTGTGCTCTGCCTGGCATTCATCTACTTTGCTCGGCAGACGCTGATCGCTTTCCTGTTCGCGATCTTTTTTGCCTATCTGCTTGGAGCGCCCATCGAATATTTTGAACGCCGGTACAAGGGATCACATAGAAGAGTCAAGGCGATCATCACGGCCTACCTCATCCTCTTTGGTTCCATCACGATCCTGGCGGCAGCGATCGGCCCGCGCATCGTCGCCGAAGCACAGCACCTGTCACAGCAGCTTCCCGAACTGTCCGAAAGGGTTAGCAGTGGACAGCTGGTATCTCAGGTAGGCAACCGGCGAGGATGGAGTGCCGAGACCCAACAACGCATTCAAAGTTTCTTCTTGGATCATCGGACGCAGATCGTTACTCTCCTGGAGAATGCCCTGAATCATGCGGCCTTTGTCATCAAAGGGATGTGGTGGCTCCTCATTGTCCCCATTCTTGCCATCTTCTTCCTGAAAGATGGCCGCAAGCTTGCCGAGGACACCGTACTGCTGTTCAAACGCGGGCAACGTGGAATCATCACTGTGGTGCTGGCCGAACTTAGTGAGATGCTGGGTCATTTCGTTCGCGCACAGGTCATACTCTCGGCGTTGTCGGTGGGAGTGATTACGTTCTTTCTTGTGGTGATGCGCATGCCCTACGCCTATGCGCTTGGCCCCATTGCAGGGGCACTCGAATTCATTCCCATAGTTGGCCCGCTTATTGGCGGAGCTACAATCATTGCCGTCGGCTTTGCGGCCAACTACAACCACCTCGTCGTAGTGCTGCTGTTTCTAATTGTGTGGCGCGCAGTGCAAGACTACTTTTGCTCACCGAGAATTTTGGGCGACAAACTCGAATTGCCCCCATTGGCTGTTTTGTTCGGAGTGCTCGCAGGCCGTGAACTGGGCGGGGTGATTGGAGTGTTTGTTTCCATTCCAGTCATGGCCACGCTCAAGATCATTTGGCGTACCTGGCGAGATCACAAAGCAAGTCAGGCTGCAAGGGCCGCCGTGGTTCCAGTTTCGCACGCTGCGTGAAGACGTGTTTCAACTCCCACGATCGCTTACTGATTGTGGTCGACGGAATTGCAGGTTTGAGAAACACCCGATGGCTGGAGCCTAAGAGTTCACGCGTGGATCTAATGCCTTTAACGTAAACTTCCCGTCGTAGTATTAGCCTGGTTACCGATTGCTTCGCCGGAAACCACTAGTTCCACTCTTCGGTTCATCTGGCGGCCGGTTGCGTTATCGTTTGTAGCTACCGCGTTCGAGTTGCCAAGCCCTTTCGACGTGATCGATGTGGTCGGTACTCCCTGATTTACCAAGTACTCGCGCACCGATGCGGCGCGATTTTCTGAGAGGCGTTGATTCGATGCGTCGGTACCAACACTGTCGGTAAATCCGTCCACTTCAATATTCAGCCCAGGGTAGGCCAATAAGATACCCGCGACTTTCGCAAGTTTCTCCCGTGCGCCCGGCTTCAAAGAATATTTTCCGGTGTCAAACAAAACATCGGACATACTCACGATGAGTCCCCGCGCGCTGTCGCGGGTCTGAAGGATCCTGTTTAACTGCTCGGATAGTCGCGTGCGCAGCGCGGCTTTTTCGGCTTCCGCTTGTTGCGAATTCAACTGAGCCTGCTGGGCGGCCAAACGGGACCGTTCCGCATCGGCCTGGGCAGCGGAGAGTGCACTGGCGGATGCAGCCTGGCTGTCCGCCATTTCGGATTTGGCTTTCGCGGCTGCGGCTTGCGCATCAGCAGCATCGGTCCGGGCTTTGGCTGTGTCAGACTCGGCTTGAGACTTGGCGGCTTGGGCAGTTGCAGCGTCAGATTCGGCCTGAGCCTTTGCCGCCTGAGCTTTCTCTGTGTCAGACTCGGCTTGCTCTTTCCGACGGGTCGCGTCATCTGCTTGCGCCTGCGATCGTGCCTGTGCGTCTTCGGAGGCTCGGCGTTCCGTCGCCACGCGCTCTTCGTCCATTTTCTTGACGGCGATCGCGCGTGCGTCTTCGGCAGTTTGTACTGCTTCTCGGGCGACCGCGATGAGCTGCTTTTTGGGGACGCTCTTTTCCGTGGCATAGCCATCCGCATGGTTCATTAGCTCGACCGCGTGCTGATAGCTGTCGCTGGCATATCTCTCGGCCCCTTCGGATTGGGCGATGCGCAGCGCATTCCGCGCCTCATAGAATTCCAACGGCAACTTGGCACTCAAGACCACTGGGTCGAATTTGTAGCCCGTGGGGATGTAGCTGCCTCGCTCAAGAAGGTCATATTTTGCATTGACCGCCTCGGTGGTTCCCTTGGTGTCCGTGCGAACCACATTCTCAAGCACAACCACGTTGCTGGGCTGCCGAACGGCATAATAAGGTTCTGCGGTAACGATCAGGGCGAAAGCCTGAAGATCCGTAGTCACCTGCAGCTTGCTGCGATGGTTGCCGCCCAATAACACTTCGCCCAGATTCACGGCCCGGCCCTCGGGCGAGATCGCCCACAAAATGTAGGTCAGGTACTCATTGCCGAAAGTCGTGGGCTTATCCAGGTTGCCAAATTCTGCTTCAATCTCAATCGCTCCCCGCTTGCTGTTTACTTGGGCTTCGCCATTCGCTGAGGGCATGAGATTTGTACCTGCGAAGTCCAGCTTCGTGGCTCCGCTGCGGTGCCGATAGTTGACTGCCTGCACGCTGCGGCTGATTACGTTCACATGGAAAGTTGGTGTCGGGCTCATGGGCTCGACGGCCACGGTCGTTTGAGAATTGGTTTGAGCTACTGCGCCTAGACTCAGTATGATTGCGACTGGTACAACAAGTTGTATTTTCACGATATCTCCCTGTGGCGAGTATCCGCCGTGTTGCTGCCGGATCTGTGTTGGTGATTCAGCCTTACTTAACGGGTTTCCCTCACGTCATCCTTAATCCTGCACCGCACCTGTGCTGTTGTTCCACATTGCTAGGTTGGAGAGCTTGTTGGGTCGATCGGATCCACCGGAAAGTCGGCACATACACAGGTCGGGACCGTCGATTAACCGGATGTGGTCGCTTCGCCTTCAGTTGGCCAGCGGCGACTTAAGAACGAGAGCGGTAGTGGCTCCGCGCACATCTCATCAGAATTAAGAATGACAGACACGCAGTGGCAAATCTGAGCAAAATAGCTCACTTGTGGAGAAATCAGGATCCCGATCGTAGTTGGAGCGATTGAACAAATCGCGGCACGGCATTAAGGTCGTAGTGTCTCCTTAACTCCTGAGAACGCGACGAGCAGGCTTCTCTTGAGCGCCGTTTTGTAGTGTGAGTAACTTCCTGCGTGCGCTGCCCGGAGGTTACAGAGATGCGGCTGATGGCCCTTCAGGCGTCACGCATCGATTGCTGCTGACGTGCGGCCGGGAACGAAGCTTCGCTGGACTGCGCCCAGCTGAAAGGGACTGTGCGGTTTTGACCAGTTTTACAAGCTGCTGAACGCCATAATTATTCTGGATATTTTGATCCCTAAGGCACTCCGATAAACGATGCGGCTATCAAGTTTTATCGTCGAGAACATCGAAACCATTCTCCAGGAGTGGGAAGAATTCGCCGCGACATTGGTTCCAGCAGCGCAAAAAAACAATCGAGTCATGTTGCGGGACCACGCTAACAAAATGCTGAGGACTATTGCAGCCGATCTCGCTCGCCCACAGACTGCGCATGAACAAGCCGAAAAATCTAAAGGTCACGATGACTTGCCGGCGGCTCAGGAAACGCCCGCCGAGGCCCATGGCGCGGAGCGCCTGGCGTCGGGCTTCAGCCTGAACGAGGCTATGTCTGAATATAGAGCGTTGCGCGCAAGTGTCACACGACTGTGGGAAGAGGCGCATCGCAATAAGCCCATGCCGAACACAGCGTTTGAGGACCTCATTCGGTTTAACGAAGCGATCGATCAGGCGATTAGCGAATCCGTTACCAGTTACTCTTTTGAAAAAGAGCAGCAGACCCGCGTATTCGATACGATTTTATCGTCTTCTCCCGACCTTAGCTTTACCGTCGATCTAGACGGCCGGCTTGCGTATGCCAATAAAGCGCTGATTGAATTGCTCGGACTTCCGCTAGATGAAATAGTGGGAAAACACTGCTTCTATCTCGATCGGCCTACCGCGGCCGAGCTGCAGCGTCAAATTCGGCGGGTCATCAGTACCAAGGTGAAATTTCACGGAGAAATGCCCTATATGGCACCGTCTGGACAACGGAGATTCTATGACTACATTTTTGTGCCTGCGCTCAACCAAGAGGGCGCCGTAGAAGCGGTTGCAGGTACTGCTCGCGACATTACCAAACGCAAGGCCGCCGAGGAAAGGAACTGGCAAAAAGCCAACTACGATATATTGACCGGACTGCCCAATCGCCGCCTGTTTAGCGATCGACTGAAACAAGATCTTAAGCATGCAGGGCGCATCACTACCCCCATAGCCTTGCTGTTTATCGACCTCGACGGTTTCAAAGAAGCCAATGATAAGTTCGGCCACGATGCGGGTGACACTTTGTTGCGGCTTGCGGCAGAACGCATTCGTTCCTGCGTTCGGGAGACGGATACGGTTGCCCGTCTCGGCGGTGACGAATTTACTGTCATTCTGCAAGACCTGACAGGCACCGGACATGCCGAGATCGTGGCCGGAAAAATTGTAAGAGCCTTGGGAGAGCCTTTTCCAGTTGTCAAAGAAATCATTCACATCTCTGCTAGTATCGGCGTTGCGCTCTCCTCGCGGGATGTCAGCACACCTGAACATCTAATAAAGAATGCCGACCTGGCAATGTATGCAGCGAAAAGCGCGGGCCGCAACCGCTTCAGTTCCTTCTCGCCCAATCAAGAAAATGTGGTTGGCAGGGCCTCCTGACTCGTTTACATCCATAATCGCTGGTAGTTCCTGAGATTGGTCTGCGCGATGCTCCTACGACCTCATCACTTTCAGTTTGTGCTCATTCGGGCCGGACCCGCCGCTTCGGTTATCGCGTCGACCTCGTCCTCCAACTTCCGTTTGCCGGTGTCGAGTTTGGTCAGATCCAGTGCGTCAAGACTGGCCAGGGTCTCGACGGGAGCGAAGTCGTTCCAGAGGGCCGGTACCATCAACGGCATGAACACTCGGTGGAAGCATGGGAAAAAGCAAGGACCATGTTATGACGACTGTCACCGCGCCTGCCCCGCGTCGGCCGCGGGTTGGCCAACTGCGGACTGACAGCGGCAAGCGCCACAGAGCGGAGTGCTTCCTCCCTACGACTCCCACGCATACCAGCTGGCACATCCTCGATACCAACTAGTGTGTTTCGAAACTCGCCGGGGGACGCGTGGTCAACCTTCCCAATCCTCCGGCCTCGCTGCCCTGATTGAGGGCGAGAGGGATCAAGACGCGACTGAAAACAGCCTCCAGATGAACAGGATGTGAGCATTATTGCTCAACCTTTTGAATCCCGATTTGCTAGGGTCGAGAATAGTCTCGTGTGCCTGCATGTACAACCGGATTTGTGTGTGAGGCGCACACAAGTACGAAGCCAAGAATCGGCAGATTTAGCTAACGGAAAAGAGGCTGTCCATGAAAAAATTAACGTTTGTACTTGCGATGTTGAGTCTTAGCACGCTGGGCTGGGCAGCGTCGGGGCGGGAAGATGCCACCGACCGGCTGGACAGCGCCACACAAGTGTTGCACGAAATTATGGGAATGCCTGACAAGGGCATTCCAGAAGAAGTGTTAGGGCACGCCAAATGCATAGCCGTCGTGCCGCACATGGTCAAAGGCGGTTTTGTCTTCGGAGCTAAAGGAGGCAAAGGCGTCGCCACCTGCCGCACCGCGGGTGGCTGGAGTGCGCCGGCGTTCATCACGATTTCCGGCGGAAGCTGGGGACTGCAGATCGGTGTAGAAGCTGTGGACGTGGTAATGATCATTCAGAATGAAAAAGGGATGCAAAGGCTGCTCTCCAGCAATTTCCAAGTTGGAGCGGACGCTTCCGCAGCGGCGGGTCCAGTTGGACGGCATGCTGAGGCCGGTACGGATTGGAAGATGGATACAGAAATTCTGACCTACTCCCGCGCCAAGGGAGCGTTCGCCGGGCTCACGTTGGAAGGTGCATCGATCCGCCAAGACAATGACTCCCGGCACGCGATCTACGGACCGAAGGTCACAACTCGGGCATTGCTGTTGGGCAAGATCCCAGCTCCATCCGAAGCCAAGCCATTCCTTGCGGAAATTCGCGGAGCAAAAGCCCAAGCCGTAGCCGAAGGAAAAGCTGAACCCAAGCAGAAGCCCATGACTCGCACCAAGACAGTCACCGGGTGCTTGCAGAAAGGCGACGAGCCGAGCGAATTTTCTATTACAGGTGAAGATGGCAAGACTTGGGGCCTACGCAGCGTTAGCGTCAAGCTTGACCAGCATGTTGGCCACCAAGTGACAGTCACCGGCACCGCTGCCCATGAAACAAAAGCAGAAGAAAATAAAGAACAAAAAGAGGGACAGATCCAAAAGGCATCCAGCAAAGAGGAGTACCGTGATCTACGGGTTACAACCCTCAAGATGGTCAGCGACGCTTGCAGTAAGTAACTTGGGGGCCTGTTCCTGAGGCTGCGGTCAATAGAATCCGATGACGCCGGTAGGTGCCTTATCCGAGCAGTCACAAAGCGGGTAACACTAAAGGGGAACGCTCCAGGTCCAAGTGTCAGGCGCATTTTGCACGGCCCACGGAAAGGAAATGATGATTCCCTCACAGACGCGAAATTTGGCCGAGCGCCTTCTTTCTTGCGAAAACGCTGCGGGCAAAGGCTCCGAGCCCACGGAATTCGCGGCATTTCGCGTCTGCGAAACTTTGCGCCAACCTCTATGTGCACTCGCGGGAGGTGGCGGTTTTCGCTCGCTGCTTTCTCGTGCTCTGACGCTGGCCAGGGAGGAAGCCCCCAGTCTTAGCGCGGTACAGGTCGCGGCAGATGGCTCCTTAAAGGGTTTAGGCGGGCTTCGGCCGCAAGTCGACGCGGACCAGGCTAGGGAGGCAGGAATAATTCTCCTTACCCAGTTACTCGGGCTGCTTGTCCGAGTTGTTGGCGAATCTATGACGTTGCAGCTGGTGACATCTGAAATTCTCCCAGACTTTAGGTTCCTCCCGAAGAGCGGTATACCGATGGGCTTTGAAGCGATCCTCAACGAAGTCGATGATCTCCAACGCGTCAGTGCGCGTCTCGTGGGGCTGGCGGATCAATATCCGCCCGTCACAGAGGCGTTGATGACTATCTCGGGAAGTGTCCTAAACACGGCGACCGTATTAGCGGTAGTGGCGGCAATTAAAAGCCCCAAGCCGAACTGAGTACATCGTTCGGGCTCTGCACGGAAAAGGAAATTGTGAGTCTTCCAGAGTCGCGACATTTGGCCCAACGCCTACTTGCTTACGAAGCCGTTGCGGGCGAGAACTCCGAGCCAGCGGAGTCTGCGGCCTTTCGGGTCTGTGCGAAGATGCGCCGGCCTCTGATTACACTCGCGGGAGTTGCCGGTTTTCGCTCGCTCCTTTCTCGCGCTCTGACGCTGGCCAGGGCGGAAGCTCCCAGTCTTGGCGCGGTACAGGTCGCGGCGGATGGATCCTTAAAAGGTCTAGATGAGCTGGCGTCGCAAACTGACAAGGAACAGGCCAGGGACGGAGGAGCCATTCTCATTGCCCAGTTACTCGGGCTGCTTCTCACGTTCATTGGCGAAGGTTTAACGTTGCGCCTGGTTCAGGATGAGTGGCCGGAGGCCGCCGTCGATGGGCGCGTTTCCGAGAAAGAGAGGAAAGCTTGAGCACAGCAGATAAGGTGAAAATAAACAAACTGCCGACCGGGGTTCCGGGTTTCGATGAAATCCTGGGCGGCGGTCTCCCAGAATTTTCTTTTAATATCATCGCGGGCGCCCCGGGAAGCGGCAAGACTACGCTGGCGCACCAAATCATATTCGCTAACGCGACGCCGGAGCGCCCGGCGCTCTATTTCACTATCCTCGGCGAACCCGCCATCAAAATGCTGCGCTATCAGCAACAGTACACGTTCTTTGACCAGGCCAAGTTAAACACCGCCGTCCGCTTTATCAACTTGAGCCAGGTTGTGTTGGAGAAGGATCTGGACGCGGTCTTAGAGGAGATTACGAAAGAGGTTGAGAAGGCAAGCCCCGGCGTCGTGGTAGTGGACTCCTTTCGCACCGTGGTGCGGAAGGCGCAGGGCGGTACGACGGAAGTGGAGCTGCAATCCTTCATTCAGCGGTTAGCCCTGCTTCTGACGAGTTGGCAAGCCACGACTTTTCTGGTCGGGGAATATGTCGAGGGTGAGATCCGTGACAATCCCGTATTCACGGTCTCCGATGGCCTCTTTTGGCTTTACCAGACTGCGGAGCGAAGTTCCATAGTGCGAAAGCTGCAAATCGTGAAACAGCGCGGGCAGGAGTCCGTGCCTGGACTGCACACCTTCCGCATTACCGATGGCGGACTGCAAGCCTTCTCGCGTACTCTTGGGCTGGCCGGACTAGCAAGGAAGAAACCCAGTACACGGCGCCTTTCCATCGGTATTCCGGAATTGGACAAGATGCTCGGCGGGGGCATTCCCGAAGGCGACAGTATTCTGGTGGCAGGGGCTTCGGGGACGGGAAAATCGGTTTTGGCGACCCAATTCATTGCTGAGGGCCTACGCCAGGGGGATCCGGGAATTGTGGTGGTCTTTGAAGAACGGCCGCAAGAGTATGCGGAACGAGCCACCAGTTTTGGTCTGGATCTGAAAACGCCGCGAAAAGAGAAAAAACTCGAAATCCTCTACCTCCGACCGCTGGACCTCTCGGTAGATGAAACTCTGCAGGAGATTCTCGAGGCGGTCCAGAAGATTGGAGCAAAACGCCTGGTGATTGATTCGCTGGCAGGCTTTGAGATGGCTCTAGCACCCGGATTCCGCATGGACTTTCGCGAATCGCTCTACCGGATGATCACCGCTTTGACCGGAATCGGGGTGACGATTCTAAGCACGGTTGAGGTGGACGAGTCTTTCACAGAATTTCCGTTCAGTACTTACTCGATTTCCTTTCTCACCGATGACATTATCCGGCTTCGGTACGTATCCATCGACGGCCAACTGCGCAAGATTATGGTGGTTATCAAGATGCGCGGTGGCAACCATAGCAAGGATATCCGCGAATATGAAGTCACCTCCAAGGGTGTGGTCGTGGGTGACCGCCTGTCCGAGTATCAAGGCCTTATCACCGGAGTCCCTGAGCATTTGAACCGATCCGGCAATAATGAAGCGCGCTCACATACGCCGAAAGCGAAAACCAAAAGATAGAAGCAGTCCGGGATAAACCTAATCGCACAAGAGTGACGTGGCTAAGATTGAAGGGTTGCGGAGGGAAAGGTCAATGCAACGTAAACTCGTCCTTTGGTTTGTGTTGTTGATTGTTGGATTTCTCGCTGGATTCATCCTGCAATATGCCAGACTGCAGCAGGTACAGCAGGAATTGTCTGCCTCGACAAAACAATTGGGCTCGTGTCAGGCCGGCGAACAATTGTCGCAGCTTCGCGACACAGCGACAGCAATGTTCCTGGAGGCCGTGCAAAAGAATTACGGAAAGGCCGGCGAGGACTCGAAAGAGTTCTTCGATCAAGCTCAGCGAATTCAGAGCAGCACGGGAGACCCCGCGCTTCGCAACTTGCTTCGTGACACTTTGGCAACCCGCGATCAGATCACAGCGGATCTGGCAAAGGGAGACGCTGCTGCACTTTCAGAAATACAGGCAATCGTATCCAAGATCGAGCAAACCGCGAAGTATTAAGCACGGAAACCAAGGTGGACTTTCCTTTATCGCATCGCCAAAGGACGCAAGGATGCAGAGTTCGAGTTGGTGGACATCGCCAGCTTTAACCTCCCGCTGCTCGATGAACCCCTGCCGCCGCTGTTTTCTCAGTACTCCCACGAGCACACAAAAGCTTGGAGTATCGTAGGCGCCTAGTGCTGTTAAGCACGTCTGCTTAGCCGCGAGTCAGATACTGAGCACACAGTATCACTTTTGCGGACTCGATTGCGCGGGTGCGTGAGTCCACTTGTGAACGAAGGCCAAGCAGGTTGACTCGACCAATTTCGATTCTCCTGCCAGAAGTGGTCACAACTCTTGCCGAATTTGGCGGGCGGGACTTAAAACCCGCGACCTCCTTGCGTGACAGGCAGGCGATCTAACCGCAGATCAAAAACGCGCTCTCACTTGCGACTCTTTAACGTCTCGGCCCAAGATGATATACACATCGGCGCCGAAATTAGACAGCAGTGCTTTGTTTGGACTGATTCATAGTGAAAAGCTCACGGAAACGCAGGATTTTCTACCCTCGTTGTTAAAACAGAGAGTAGACATTTCTCCTGTGACCTGTTGAATTGGCGTCCCCGGCGGGATTTGAACCCGCGTTTGCGCCGTGAAAGGGCGCGGATCTATTGGATCCCGTAGTAATTACAAGGCAGCGGTCGCACTGCAATGCCCTGTAAATGACCAAAGAGAACAAGAAGGAACAGGTTTTGGTTGTACCGTTCTTGTACCGCGAATTTGCACGAAACGATTCTTGCCCGGTAAAGAAGGTTTTCGGCGTTTCATCTGTCACGGAACGCAATTCGCTAGACTATGTGTAGGCGCAGCACTCAGCGACTAAAGCCAGATCAGTGACCGCGAACCTTCCTCTGCGCCGTGTCGGGTGAGCCTCTCTCGGAAGATGAATTATTAATTTTTTTGGCGGCAGCGGGGTCTGACTCGCCCTCGGTGCAATACTTCGGGCGCTCATTCAGCTCTTCATTTCCATGTGACAAACACACCGATCGAGGCGCATAGCATCACCGCCGTTGCAAGCCAACCCACTACTTTGAGATATTTCGGTATGACCAGCGCTCCCATGACTTTTCTGTTGGAAGCCATAAACATGATCACTGCCATCAAGGGAGCGGCGACGAGGCCGTTGAGAATTGCGGCCCAGAAGAGCGCCTTGACGGGATCAATATGCATGAAGTTCAGCGACAGCCCGAGTAAAGTCGCTACTGTAATGGCCGCGTAGAATCGGATCGCTTGGGCGGGCTTGCGTTCCAGGCTCGTTTTCCAGCGGCAGGCTTCACCGATTCCATAGCAAGCGGATGCCGCAAGGACCGGAACGGCCAGCAGACCGGTGCCAACGATGCCGCATAAAAAAAGGATGAAAGCGAAGCACCCCGCTAGCGGCTCTAATGCCTTGGCGGCCTGTGCCGAGGTTGAAATTTCAGTAATCCCGCTGGCATGCAACGTTGCCGCGGCGGTCAGGATGATGAAGAATGCCACGATATTCGAGAAGGCCATGCCGACATACGTATCGATACGTATGCGATCCAGTTGCTTCGGGGCTTGCGAAGGTGCTGATTTCAGCGGTTTCTCGCCTTCGTTCTGCGTCACTTCCTCGACTTCCTGCGAGGCCTGCCAGAAAAAGAGATAGGGACTGATGGTTGTACCGAGAACGGCAACCAGGGCGGTTAAATAATCTTTGGTCAGCTCGATGTGCGGCAAGAGCGTCGAGCGGACGACAGCGGCCCAGTGCACGTGGGCAAAGAAGACGACGCCCGCATACGCGAACAGAGACAGGGTAAGCCATTTCAGATATTTCGCGTAGATCGAATATGGAACCAGCAGAACGCCGGCGAGTGAACCAAGGCCGAATAGCAGAATATAGAGGCCGCTCTTTCCGGGCAGAACGAGCTGGGCAGCCGAACCCATCGCCCCGATATCGGCTCCCAGATTAAACACATTCGCGACCGAGACCACGAAGAGGACCGCATACAGCAGTGGCCTCGGATAACTTTTTCGTAAGTTCGCTGCGATGCCGACGCCGGTGACCCTGCCGATGCGGGCGCTAATCTCCTGAATGGCAGCCATCAGTGGATATGTCAATAGCATCGTCCAGAGCAGGGCATAGCCGAACTGCGCTCCCACTTGCGAATAGGTTCCGATTCCGCTGGGATCGTCGTCGGAGGCGCCGGTTATAAGTCCCGGGCCGAGTTTGTGAAAAAAGATTTTGACAATGCCTTCAAGAGAGCGCTTGCTTCCGCCCTGCCAATCAGGTTGGAGAAGAGCGGGTTTCAACTTAGCGGCCGGTGTTCCCATTCGCATGCGCTCGGAACAACCCTCCAGTCGTCAATGTCGCGGTAACTTGCGCACGTCGAATTTGATGTTCCTCAATGGCATCGCGCGAGAGTTCGGTCTCCTCGTCAGGTTGTTACCGAAGCAAATTTAACAACATCCCCATCCAATCCAAGAAGAGTCTTTGCGTGGGCGACCAACAACCGCGACGCATTGACATCCGATTTGGAAATCACCGCGAAGATGCCCGCAGCGCGAGCCTCTTTCTCCATTGCAGCACCATTGTTATTCGTGAACATCAACAGCGGAAGGTGGGGCATGGTCAATTGCAATGCACGTGCCGCCTCAAGTCCATTCATGACTGGCATAACAAGGTCCAGAATCACCAAGCCGGGCTTCAAGTCTTGAGCTTTTCTAACGCCTTCGGTACCATTTTCAGCCTCGCGTACCTCGATGTCGTCAGCCTCGAACAGGGCATGAAGCATTCGGCGGATAACGGCATGATCGTCGACGATCAGCACACATGCCCTCATTTTTGCACACTCCTACGATAAGTGTGCTCTTCTTACCTGCTCAACAGCATAGGGTGACGCGTCTGTTTTGTGCGTTTTTAACATGGACGAACAAACGGCGAATGATGGCAGCCTTCGAAGAACGTCAACAAAATCTCGTACGTCCAAACTCGTCCCTCGGCAGAATTGCGGCGGTTTCTTGGGAGAAAGAATTAGAGTGCGAAACGCTTTGCCGGTATGATGAGTAGGGGAAATACTGTATACCAGTCCCGAAGCCACTCCGGTATCATTTACTGCCATTCTGCGGTCCTGAAGATCCGTTCGGGCCGCACCCGTGATTGGAACTTTGTTGCGGACTCTCGTAGTCGACGAAGTGATCTGTTTCTCGGACCAACTTCGAGCATTGCGAAAGTATCGATCGGCCGTAGGCCGTAAGGATTTCGAGGATTAGCGACAATATGGGAGAGAACGTTATATCTCTAGGAGGCGCTTCCGTCGAGAATACGATCGATGGAGCCTCCGTCCCAGTTGAGTCGATACTTTGCACGCAAGAACTCCGTCGCCGGCCCTTCCGGGCACCTGACTATGAGAGAGAGAATCGGGCACTCGTAGCACTGGCTCAAGCGTTAGCAGATTCCCCCCAAACGGTTCTTCAAGTTCTGGCCGACACCCTCCTCGACGTTTGCTCGGCCGGTTCCGCTGGCGTTAGCCTTCTCACAAAGGATGACGGTGGACAGAGGTTCTACTGGCCTGCAATCGCCGGAAGCTGGAAATCTCACATTGGCGGAGGTACCCCTCGCGATTTCGGTCCCTGCGGAGATGTGCTTGACCGGAACAGCACGCTGTTGTTCACGCACGTTGAACGACGCTACACATATTTTCAACCGGTGCAGCCTTTGGTCGAAGAAGCGCTTTTGGTTCCCTTCCACGTTCAAGGGAAAGTAGTCGGAACAATATGGGCGGTGTCGCACGAGAGTTGTAGAAAGTTCGATGCCGAAGACGAGCGACTCATGAACTCTCTCGGGAAATTCGCGTCCTCCGCCTATCAGACTTTGGAATCGCTCGCTGCCCTTACAGCGCAGGAAGATGTTCGCCAGGAGAGCGCACGGGCCAACAATCTACTCGCAGCAGTCGTGGGTTCTTCCGACGATGCCTTAATCACAAAGGGCCTCGATGGTGTAATCACGAGCTGGAACAAGAGCGCAGAACGCTTGCTTGGGCACACCAGCGAAGAGGCTATCGGCAAGCACATTTTCCTGATCATTCCGAAAGAGCGGCGCAACGAAGAAGAAAAGATTATTCAGCAACTTAAGCGCGGGGAGCGAGTCGATTACTTCGAAACCCAACGATTGCGTAAAGATGGAACACTAATCGATCTTTCACTGACGATTTCTCCCGTGAAAGACAGCACCGGCAACATCGTGGGTGCGTCCAAAGTTGCGAGAGATGTTTCTCAAAAAAAGCAGTCGGAACGGGTGAACAAGCTGCTGGCAGCGGTCGTGGA
>JANXPR010000470.1 GCA_025357215.1 Acidobacteriaceae bacterium
CCCGCCGAGCCGTCATTCTTGGTGAATGCGAGGTTAGAGCCGTAGTTGAGGACAAGCCATTGCCTCTGATCGCTCTGCCGCTGGAAATCGAACATCCTCTGAATCTGAGAGCCAGTGCCCAACACTTTCGTGTAGCCCTTGCGCTTGCGCACGACGCTGTCGCCCAGGAACATTACGTCCGAGGCGACGAGGCAAGCCTCCGGGATCATGTTGGTTAGGTTCTTAGCAGTCTGACGGCCTCCGCGGAAGTCGTTCAGAATTGCCTTCTCAAGATTCTGGATCATTGGTGAACATGCCTTTTAACTTAGAGAAATTCAGCCAAGTATGGAGTGACGGTTGTCGGCTGTTGCAACTGGCGATCACGAATGAGAGTCAAGGCCATGTCGATCTTGGTTTGCGCGGCCCCCACATACTTATCCGCGAGGTCATCGTTGTTTCCACGCAGGAGTTCGGCAATCGCGAAATCCAGAACGAAGTCCCGTAAATCAATAGGGATCATGTAGGGGTCAGTCACGGCGAACACTTCCACATACTTCGCTGTGTAGACCAGCTCCACTTGCCTTGTGTCCTGGGGAATCGGCGTGATGAAGATGCTCAACGTCTGGTCGTCATTACCATCAATGGCGGTCGCCTGTTTCAGATACGGCCCCTGATAATTGAAGATTCCGCCGAAGGATGTGGACGGGCCGGGGCTGTCGTCACGGCCTTCGTCGGAGTTCAAATCCGCTGGGTCAATCACGCTCCATCTGTCTTGAGCGTTCAGGCGTTCGCGGACTCGCAGCAACTGTGTGACGGTTGCCGGTAGCGCGTACTCTTGGGTGTTGGAAACGAGGGTTACGCTGGTAGTGTCTATGGTGCGCCAGTATTGCTGGTCTTCTTTAAGGACAGCTTGGTAGGCAAACCGTGAGGCAGCGTTAATCGCCGCGTAGACTTCAGTGTCAGGGCGGGAGAAGTAGCTCTTCGATGCTGCAAGATCGTGAAGTTGTTCTAGAAACATAAAACTCAAAGAGCCGGGAGTGTTTCAAAGGGGGAAGTATGGAACCCGTTCACGCATCTCGCGTAACACCATGCTCCCGGCCCATCTCTTATTAGGTTTGGTCAAGCTCGTGCGCTGACAACTTGTTTTTGACGGCACCGTCTTTTTGAACCTTTTCGATGGCGTCCAGCTTTGCCTGTAGCAACTGGCTCTTGCGCTTCTCTGCCAACAGCTGGCCGCGAACCTGCTGGACTTCTTTCTTGTCCTCGGCTTTCGCATCGGTCTTCTTAGCCGGGGCCGCAACTTCTGCCTCATCGGTTTCAACCCTGCGAACTACCTGACGTTCGAAAATCGTGGTTGCGGGATCAACAACGCCCAGCAACTTGAAAGCGTGCCGCGTAAAAGCAGAAGCCGCTTTCGGTGCGCCGCCCGTTGCGCGAATATCAGCGCAGAATTCCAAATGACGCTGCACCGTGTTCGCCAAATGGTTGTGCCAGAGGCGTTCGCCCTTTTCCTTGGCTTCCTCTTCGTTGCGGGCGAATGGCGTGTCGTCATCAACGTCCGTCGCCATCTCGGAGTCGATCAAAACGATTCCCCGGTGACCGTGCTTCGTCGCCATATCCTGGTGGAAATAAACCGGGACACGAGCTACGCCTTTTGAGGGAGCCGAAATCTCGTCAGGCAAGTTGAAGAAGGAATGCGCAGGGGCGTCAATCTCGTAGTGAGCGTTGAAACTGAGGCCGTCCTTCGGGCCTTCAGGCTTGATCGAATAAAGAAGACGTTCCTTGAGACGATCACCACCGTTGTAAAGTTTGCGATTCATTTGATTTACTCTCCTTGAGAACGCGGATCACCAGACATGGCTCCGCTTCCGGATTTGATTTAGAAAATGTTGTGGCGTTCGATCAGCGTCACTAATTCGTTGATCTGGCGACGGTTGTCGCGCTTCTGATTTTGGATATGCTCACGGATGGCCTTGCGCTCTTGCTCTTCGTTCTGCTTATCAATCTCTTGCATCCGCTTGACGATGCCTTCAGCACCGCCGTATTTCTTCTGAATGTCCATGCCCTTGAGGGCTTCGATCACGCTGCTTTCCAACGGGCGATAGCTACCGTCCTCGTCTTGCACCATCCAGACGTAGGAGCGGCGGCACAGATGGGAATGGCCCCGGTGAGGGGATTCGATAGCGTGCTCCATGCACTCCTCAATCACCCAGCGATGCTTGCGGCGATTCCACGTGACAATAAGCCGGGGATCAAAGCTGTAGAGCGATTCCAAGAATGACTCGCCGGAAGTCCGTTGCTCTGAGAGGTAGTCTGTAGGAAGGTAGAGCGGGCCTTGTGGATACTTTTGGAATTCCATTTTTCTTTTGAATCGAAGAAGCCCGTCCGGTTAAAGACGGGCCTCTCAGGTTGCTTTCAGTTCAGGCTAGAACTGAAAATTGATTGCGTTCGGAACCGCGAGCTGGTCAATACGACCGACGGCGGAGGGAACCTCGAACAGCCAGTTGCCGATTTCGCGAGCAACAGCTTCGTACTTGAGGAAGCCGGGGACTTTCTTCAGAATGTGGCCGTCCATCTCAGACCACTTCAGAGGAGAGACAACACCCTTCTTCACGGTGGACTTGTCCATTCCGTAGACGAACTGCGGATGACAGAAGACGTCCTTGCGGAGCGGAGTGCCGTTGTACTCCAGCTCAGTGAAGCCGCGATCCAGCTTGTTGGTGTTCTGGTAACGCTTCAAGCCCTGGCCGAGTCCGACATAGGCATTCAGCTGCGAATCACCAGCGACGATGAAGTCCACTTCGTGACCTGAGCGGGCCGGAACCTGTGTCACCAGCTGCTGCAAGTGGTTCTCAGAGAGACCGTTTCCGTTTGCCGGAATCACAGTTCCCTGAATCTGCGGATAAGTCGAACGAGAAAGACCTTGGAAGGTCACGCTCGAAGAGTTGTCAGAGGCCAGGTAGAAGCCCTGGAATTCTTTGTTGAGTGAGCCGTTGCGCACGATGATGTCGCCGGCAGTGAGCGTCTGAGCCGCCGAAACGGTGACAGTCTGCGTAGTGGGGTTGATGGCGGTGATCGTCAGAACGACAGACGGGCTATTACGCTGCGTGTTGCCGTCCGAGGACCAAAGGTCGATTGCATCGCCGACGCGAAGATACTTCACGCCGAATGCGCCGAATGTTGAGCCAGTCTTGGCTACGAGCGAGGTCGAGCTGGAAGTGTTGGCGTTGACGGAAGCAAGTGTTCCCGAGCCATCGCCGAACACCATGTTGTTCTGGTGCCACTTGATGTCCACGGTCATGCGCTCGATTTCGTCGTCCAGGTGGTTCACGAAAGCGCGAGCGTTGCCCTCGGTGTTCTCGACGTCCTTTTCGTACACGTTGATGACGCCTTCAACCATGCGGTCGAAGACTTGGAACTTCTGGATGTTCTGGCGAGAAGGAGTCGGGGTGGGATCGTCAGAAAGACGAGCACCGATGCCGGCGGTGTTACCACCGATGCGGGCCGCCATCTCAAAGTGGTCGCCGCCCAACTTCTCAGTGGATTTTTCGAAAACTTCGTAGGTCTTGGCTGCGTTGTTGAACTGGGTTTCCAGACCGCCGTAGACGTTCTTTAGGAGTCCGCCAAGCCTTGTAAGGGTATTTGCATCTGCCATTGTGAGTGCTCTCCTGCCCAATGAGGGGGCAAAACAAAATTCAGTTGTTTTGTCGTGCCCCGCATCTCACAAGGTGAAGATTCGTTAGGAGACAAGTGTCCTGCTGATAGATATGTACTCGTGAAGTGGAAAACTTATTGTTTTTCGTTGAAAACTTCCAGGACTTTGGCACGACGTTGCGCCTGTGTCATGGGAACCGAAGGCTTCTTGCTGCCCGTCTTGGGAGTCGCGTTGCCTTTGCCAGCACCCGGCTTCACGACAACTTTCTTGCTGCCAGCGTTCACAGGCTTCAAGTATTTTTGAGCGCGCTCCAACTGTGCGTTGTTGTGATTCGTGAAGAAGCGGCGCACATCAACGAAATTGCCCTTCGCGATGCGGTTCTTGATAGCGGCTGCGCCGCCTGGATACTGATTGATTGTCTGAATGATGGCGGATTTGAAATCACCGAACAAATCTTCAGCGAGGTTCTTTTCAGCCATGAGCTTCTTGATCTCGCCTTCGAAACTGTCCTCAGCCTTGCGCTCATCAGGAGTCAACTGACCCGCTGCACCCTGCGTCTTGCCGTCCAAGCGAGCCTGAAGCTGTTTGATCTGTTCTACGAGCGGCTGTAACTCGGGGTTTCCCTTCGCCGCCCCGTCAACTGCTTGACCGAGAGTTCCGGGAGCCGCGCCGTTGCCGGTCTGGTCCTTTGGCACCAGCTTGAAGCCGCGCATTCCAACATAGGCTTCTAAGAATCCGTTCTTCCCCAAGTGGTCGCACATATTGAGGTAGATGGGTTCCACGATCTTCTTTTGATCGAAGCCCTTTTCAAGGTTCTTCAGGAAGCTGCTAACAGGCAGCGTCTGGTCGATGATCTGGTACAACATGTGAGCATCGGAACGCTCAGAGCGTAGCTGTTTGATTGCCGCAGGGAAATCTTTTTCTGCATCAATGGCATACCCTTCTGCAAGGGCGTCCTTGAGAACATTGATTTCTTCTTCAGCTTTTAGGAGAGCCTGTACGCGGGGGAGGGCCGCGACTTCTTCGGGGAGAGCGTTCGGGTCTTCGTCGGCAACGTTGCCGTCAGCCTCTTCCTCGGATTCCTCTTCTTCAGAGTCTTCCTCGGCGGCTTTTTCATCTTTCTTGGCGGGCTTCTTGTCGCCCTTCTTTTCAGGTTTCTCTTGGGGGGCTTCCTGCTCTTCAACGGCCTCGCCGTCTTCGGCAGGTTCCTCGCCCTCTTGTTCAGCGGCTAGTTCATCCAGCTGCTCTTCAAGATCACCCTCTTCCTGCTTTTCATCAGTGACGATTTCCGGAGCAACGCCGGTCCTCAGGAATTCTTCCGCTGCTTTTTTAGTATTGCCTTTGCTTGCCATTCTTTTAATCTCCTCAAGGGCCGGATAACACGTGTGCTCCAGTCCCGGATTTGTAGTCGCTGTTGAGTTATGTACTCGCCAGATTAGGAAGGCACTTGATTCGCAACGTGCGCGCCTTGCGCAGTCGCCGCCTGTTCAATCTGTGCGGCTGTGGTGTTCTGACCTGCTACACCGCCGAGAGGATTCTGATTGTTCCCGTTCGCCATTGCCTCGGCCATTCCCTTTTCCGGAGGAGTACCGGGCTGCGATCCACCCGCCGCGCCGAGTTGCGCCTGGGCGACTTGTCCCATAGCCGCGTTGGCAGCGACTTCTTGAATCTTGAGGTTGAACTGTTGACAGATATTCATGATGAAATTCTGAATATCCGGCGTCTGCTCTTCAAATTCCTCACTCAGCGTGTACTCGGAGAAGAAACGCAGATGGACGTCCCACTTGATGAACGGGTTAGTGAGCGGAGGCATTTCGCCACGCTTCGCTTTATCAAGGTCACGCTCAGCCTTCTCCACATGCACGTGGTCCTTGGCATCCAACTCACCGAGGCCCAGCATCGTGAGTAAGGTTTCGCGCAGAGCTGGGTCTGTCGGGTCGAGGAGCTTGCCCTCGATTCCGAGTTGGATGAAGCCAATCTTTTCTGACAGAAGTTTAGGTTTGGATGAACCCGGCTTCAGCGTGATCTCGTAGTTGCCAACGAGGTCTGTCTTATTCAGGGTGAGAGCACGGAATTTTCCATTCGTCCCAGCAACTTTAGCCTTGCGATCATCGTCCCAGAACAACCGAGCCATGAGGATGACCTTGCGGTAGCGGTGCTCATGCGACTCTTCCCAGAGCTGACGCTGTGTGCTGGTTTGTTCATCGGCCTTCGCGCCGAGGTAGGCGATTCCACGGAAGCTTCCCACCCCGCCGCCCGGTGCCTGTCCTTGTGTGACGGCCTCGGTCAAACCCAGAGACATGAAATCGTTGATGATTTGTGCGCGGAACTGATACATGCGACCATCCAACGCGGTCGGCTGTGTATAAGAAGGAGGAACTTTTCCGTCACCGATATTGTCGTACCACATGACTTCGGTCGGGCTGCCGTCTGGTTTGAAAGTGCCCGCCTGTGTCTTGGGAGCAAGCCACTTGCCCACTGAGTTGCTCATGTTAGCGAGCAGCATCAGTGAATCCACTTGATTCAGCATCTTCTGGAGCGGAACCAGCTGGAAGGCCAAGGCGTTGGGATATGGTGAGGCCGGGTCTTTATCCCACATGAAGAACGTGTAAGGGAAATAATGCTGGCCGTTCTGCTCGTCAACGAGCTTATTGATTCCCCACTCCAACATCAGGCCTTGGGCCGGGAGATATTTGAAGTAGATACCAGCGGCCTGAGCACGCTCGATGTCTTCCTCTTCATACTCGGAGCCAGAGAATTCCTTCTCCAGCATGTCTTGGAGTTTTTTCGGAATCTCGTCCCACTCTGAGTAGACTTCGCAAACGGTAGCGAGGTCTTTCGCTCGGTCCTCTGAACCGAACGTGTAGCCCATCATGGAACGCAGGGTCTGAAGACGGTACTGCGAAATGTCTAGTGTGCTGTCCTCGTGAATATCGTCGGCAACTTCGGGGTGCATACGACGAAGCTCTCCGACCGGACGCCGGGTTCTTTCCAGAACACGCTGGGCGAGGTTCGGATCATCGCATTCGCGGGAAACGTAGATTTCAAAACAGGAGATGAGACGGCTCTTGATCTTGCCTTTGCCGTAGCGCGTGACCGTGACTTGATCAACTTTCGTCTCAGGGTAGGCTTGCGTGTTGGTCTTTGCGCATTGAGGGCAAGGTGTACCGTCTGTCCAAGGCTCCGCTGGGGCCTCGTCGTCCAACTGATATTCCGATTGGTGAGATGTCTCGCCGCAATCCTCACAGCCGAGGGCGACGTCTTGGGAGGTCTCTGTCTGCTCGTCACGACGAACGCCGTTGGAAGTCGACTCATCCCAATAATCCTTGATTGCTACGAGGCCGAATAGAGGAACGTGCTTCGCCAGAATCGGATTCAGGAACACCATTCCCGACTCTTGGTCAATGACATCCTTGGCGCGGGAAGCCATATCGGCAGCGCGTTCGCTGTCGGGGCTTTCGTCAAGGATGACGGTTTCAATCTGAGGTAGTTGCGCGCCAAGCTGATTCGCTTGCGCGTTAACCGTCTTAGCCAGATAGTTTGTAATCGGCATGGGCCGGGGCTTTTTCTTGTCCGGCTTTTGCTCAATCCAGCGGCGGGATTCCGTTTCCCAGTCCAGCCACTGCTTTCCCTGATACATCAGGCCTTGCTGCTGCCACAACTTCTCTTCTATATAGCGGCCTCGGGAGAATGCTTTGTACGTGGATTCTCCAAAGGCCATGAGAGCCTTGTCCAGCGGCTGTCCGCCACCGGCCATGATCTCTTCCATGTAGGTCTTTAGAGTGCTATCGGTTGCCATTTAGGTTCCGTTCCTGCCTTCGCTGTAACTCTTCGCCAAACTCTCAAGCTCCGCCGCGATGTCCAAGTCCTCGACCGGCTCCCCGATGACGGGGGTTTCCGGCTGGAAAGCAAAATCGCTTGTCTGAAAGGGCATTTCGGTTTCAAACTCCGGCGCGGGCCGGGTAGCGATCTGCGGTTTGAAAAACTTGTCATCCGAAAGCACTTGGACGAGGTTTTCGAGCCGCTTAATCTCTCTTTGCAAATCCGCAATGTGCGACTTCTGCGAGGTCACTATTTCTTGCCAGAGCAGATCGGGAGAACTCTCCCGCTTGGCCTTCCAATGCCGCTTCATTCCTTCTGAAATCTGTTTGCTCATCTATTGCTTTTCCTGACACGCCAAGGCTTGTCTTTCACCGGAGGTTTCGTAGCTAGGGCCGGGTTAGTCACGACGGACTGATGTTTTTCTAGAACTGCTTCGATTCCGCGCTGATAACATTCGTGCTCTGTCACCGAGACTCCGGCTTTGCTCCAAATGTTGGGAGTCTCCGGGTGCTGAACGAATCCCTCAGCCTGAAGCCGTTCGCGAATGCTGCCATGTTCCGCGTCGTGCTGCTTTTCGCACTCATCGCCACAGAACCGGAAGCCTCCGTGCTCGCGTTGTGTGTTCGTACCGCAGTGATGACATGAATGTTGTTTGCGCTTTGCCATTTAGAACTGCGCCTGCGCTTTCTTTTTCACGGTGACAACCGCGTCGCCGTTCGCGTTGCCGGTCTGACGCCAGTCCTTGTATGTGGTGCTCTTGCCGGACTCCTCGCCTTCAATCTCGCTTAGGTTGGTTTTGCCGCTCATGATGTCGCTGCCCTTTTTGAGCCGAGCATCTTCCGCTGAGGGCTTTGTCTGTTTACCCGGCAATGTCTCGCCGCGTAATCCCTTCGTGAAGAGAGCCGCGAGGGCGGGGGCAAATTCTTTGCTCTGCTTGTTGACCGAGGCGTCTTCCTGAGAAGTCTCACCGGCTCCCGCCGTGGTAGTGCCCTTCATCAGCTTGTCGGTTTGCCGCTGAACCTCTAGGGGAGCCTTGTCAACAGGACCGACGACCTTCTTGTTGCTGGCCGAGCCGGGCATGTTTGTCCCGAATAGAGGCTGACGCCCCTTCATCTTCTTTACGGTGATTGCCACGGAAGTCCTTACAGGTGCGCTTTGATGTCTGCTTCTACTTTCTTTGCAGCGGATTCGCCTTCAGCCAGCAGCTTCTCGACCTCTGCTTTCGCTTTGGCTTCCGCGCCGAGAACCTTCGACCAGAGCTTGTGAACGAAACCACCAGCGAGGAGTTTTGCCGCACTGCCTAAAGTGATCAGGTCTGCGAAAAGTGAATGCACATTGATAATCATGAAATCTCCGTTGTTAGTTGACGATGATCGGGAAAGAGACAGAGCCAGTGGTCGTGATGCTGACGATGTGAACTTTGAGGAACTTCACATACGCCTTGATGTTCTGCACGGTTTCACCATTCGTGCTGTCCCACGCGCCATGCGTAGGCTGACTCGCGGTGTCGGTGTCCTTGATCTCGGCAAGCAGAATGTCAAACACAGTTCCAGCGAGAGATCCGAGAAGTTGCGCGTCAATCGCAGTTACGGCCCCGGTCGCGCTCGGACGGGCACCGAAGGTGATGCGGTACTCTTCAAGCGGCTTGGAGAAGAGTGCCAGGACGTCGGAGTCGCTGCCAGCAGTGAAGGCAGTAACTCCGGCCCCTTTTGTGAATTGTGTTAGCTCATCGCGCAGAATGCCCATGTTGAAATCCTTATGTGTTTAGGCCCATCTCTTGGACCCAGAATGAGTTTCGTAAATCCTTGTCGTTAGTTAGCGAAGCCAGCTCGCTCTTCATGGCTCTGCGGTACTCGCGAGTGTGTTCTTGTGCGGCGAAGCACGTCTCGCAGATGAAGCGATACTTGCCCGGTTTGCCGTCGATAATCTTGAAGACGAAGCCGTCGACTTGTTCCTGCGGGGTGATGTAGTGGCGACCATCCAGAGGGTAGGCATCGATCTTGACGAAGTGCCGAGTAACCGGCTTCATGTCCTTATCGAAGCCGTCGGTGATGGGAGCATCCTCTGCCTTACAGCGGTAACACTCGCGCAAGGGTTACTCCTCTTCGTCGTCCTCTGCCGGTTCGGAAGCCGATACCAGAGTGTCAATGCGCTGATCCTTCGAAGCCTTGACGAGTTGGTCCTTGACGCACTTTAGAACGCCGTCAATGGACTCGTAGACTTCTTTCTTAGTCTCGCCAAAGTAGGGATCATCCTTCTTAGGGTCTGCGGGCCGGAAGCGCACATGCACTTCAAAGCCGTTATCAGCGGGACAAATTTCAATGCAATCTAAACGTTGTTTTCCTGCCATGACGGTCTCCTTAGAATCCGAATGCGAGGCACTCGATAACGATTGCCGAAACATCCGTTGAGGCCGCGACTTCGATACCCTGGCCTCCGGTTAGAGCTGGGGCCGCCGCCGCAAGAGTGCCGAGTCCTGGCGTGCCTTGGGCCAACGTGCCGATAGCGGGAGCACCGGATAGAGCTGGGGCAGCGGATGCGAGTGTGCCAAGCGCAGGAGCACCGGAAACGGCGAGCGTCCCAATAGCGGGAGCACCAGACAAAGCCGGGGCCGCGAGTGCGCCGGAAAAGGTCACGCTCAAGGTCGGCTTCGCAACCGAGCCAGTCATGGCGGTTGCGCCTGCATCCGGAGTGACCGTGCCCGCGTGAGTACCAATGCCAGGAGCCGCAGCAGCAAGGGAGCCGATAGCGGGAGCACCGGTCAGGGTTCCAGCAGTAAGACTGCCTGAAAGTGATGGTGCACCAGCGACAGGCGCGGTTACGGAGGCAGGAGCGGAGGCTCCGCCTGTCGGATAGAACAATTTGATTTTCTTGTTAGCTCGATCCCAGATCGCAATCAATCCGCCGCTAACAGAAGAGATAACCACGGCATCAGTGCTGTAGTCGAAGCCGAAGGTTGAAGGGGTATAAGCGATTCCGCCGGTCGTGTAAGACGTAGGGCCGTTGAGGGAAACCTGTGACATGTAACGGTTGCCCGGTACGTTCTTTGATTGGACGACTGAAGTAAAAGCGGTGGACATTTTGAAAAGCTCCTTGTGATGGCTTAGTAATCTCTTTGGCGAATCGCTTCTTGGAACGGACTCTCAAGTCCTTGCTGCTCAAGCAATCTCTGTCGAAACAGCAAGGTCGCATCGGCCCAGTCCGCATCCATCTGATCTATCGGTGTGATAGCGATAGAGGAACGGGTGATCAGGCCGTAGCGCAATGCGTCGGGCGCGTGATCCTCTAAACCCTTGCGCTGTACGTCCTCGACCTTGATTTCATCGTGGATGAGGGCCGGCAGCGTGCGAATCAGGTTCCGGCATGTCTTGAAAATGCGAAGCCGGGGTTTGACCTTGAGGTTTTCGAACGTCCGGAACTGCTCCGGGATCGTTTCGTCTTCCTCGTAAGATAGATACTCCCGTATACGGGTCCAACCGTTGATTCGGTCACCAGATGCCGCAGCGGCGGGTGTGCAAACCCATCCACCGTTGATCAATTCCTCGGCGATGCTGACGCCGCTTTGGGATTCGCCCTTCATCCAGTTGCCCCAGGTCTTGGCGTCGAGTTTTTTGTAGTCGAGGACCTCGGAGCCGGTTTCTTCAATCAGAATCTCAGCCCATTTGGAAGGGACGATCTTGCGGTTGTAGACCTCGCGATAGACATACACGTCGCCGGTCGGCGAAACGGCGAACCATAGTCCGCAGAAATAATCGGGGAAATAACCCCAGTCACCGGCCCAGAATTTCGGCCAGAAATCAGGAATCTCGAACGGCTCGCAGGTGTGATATTTCTCGCGCCATTCGGAAAAGAACTGCCCTTCCCACAAATCCCAATCGCCGTCTGCCATCGCCTTGCGCATTTGATCTGGCAAGGTCTGGAGGTTCATCTCGTAATAATCTTCGGGGTTGTATTTATTGTCGGAAGCACGGGCCTGAATGAACTTGAAACGGTGCTTGATCTTCTCAAGGTGCTTCGGGAAATTTGTCCAGTCATCCTTGACGAGCGGATCAATCCAGATGTTCTTTATCCAGTTGTGGCCCTTGCCACCGGGGTTCGTTCCGGCCCCGAACGGATGAATGAAACCGGGTGGGAAAGACGGCTGACCCGGCACAATGGGCCAGCGGAGACGCTTACGGAGTTCGTCAAATATGCGCTGATAATTTTTGCCCAGCTCGTCAACCGCAATGGCCGCGAACTCGATGGAGTCATATTTGCCGGGGTCGTCGAGGTTGCGAAGCGCGATGAAGCCGCCGCCGTATTCGTCCTTGAGTTTCCAGATAAGACCATGCGCTCGGTCATCCTTGAGGCTTCCGAGCCAGCGGGGGAATTCTGTGTCGATCTTGGAAATCTGGCGATCTTTTAGGGCCGGGTAATCCTCGCAGAAGAGGCCAACTCGAACGTTCCTCACGCCATAGCGGGCGAAGGACTCCAGCAGGAAGGTCAGCAACCACCAGCGGAGTATCCAACTCTTACCTCCACCAGCGGCCCCGCCGTACAACACGTATTGATAGAGCTTCGTCGCGTTGTAGAAATCGAGCTGCTTTTGTTGAGGCTTGAAGATTTCCGAAAGTCTTATGTTGCGGCGGGGAATAGGCGTTCCTTAGTAGGCTGTGATCTCATCGAAAACGACCATGACTTGATCGGATTCGTCTTCCTGAGCGGTACCCGGCTTGCCTTCAATCGTGTCGCGGATGATTTCGATACAGGCTCTTTGGGAAGGCGTCATGTTGACTTTGCCGTATGCGGCTCTGATAACAAGCTCAGCCCAGAAATCGGCGAGCGTCTTTCCTTCAGCGGCTGCCTTCTCTTCCATCTTCTTGCGGAGAGCATCACTCAGCGGCTTGCGCTGGATGTTGCCGTTAACACCCGGCTTCGCTCCGCGGAACGGAAAATACTTCGCTCTGCCATCCGTGAGCCGTTTGTCGTCAGGACGAACAGCGGGAAAACTCTTGCTAGCGTTGCCCTCTTTGAATTCAAGTTGTTTTGATGAAAAAGGGGATTCCAAGGTTTTCTTTTCGCTCATTTAGTTGTCACCTGTTGAGCTATGTACTCGGGAGAGCGTGAACACTACGGAATCAATAGCAGTGATGTTCGTGATGGAGAAGCTTCTTCAACTCTTCCTCAGCTAAATGGAACAGGCACAGAAGAATGTTGAAGCGACCGGGGCAGCGGGTGTCATGCTGGATCCAGCTGCGTCCGCCCGAAGTTATTCTATTGCAAGCCATTCTTGTCTCCTCAGGCGGGTGTGTTGAACTCAGCAGCTTCAGCTTGGCGACGGCGGAGTAGACCAGCGACAACTTTGCCCCCGGCGTGATCCCAGAGTTCAAGTTGTTTTGCGGCCCCGGCATAGTCGCCTGAGTTCAAGAGACGGAGCAGAGTGGAACCCGCGAAGGCTCCGCAACCCGCGTTGAAGCAGAAATCTACGAGGGCATCAAACTCAGGCTGCGTGAGAGGAACCGTTACCAGATGGTTCAAATGATTGACAGCGTTCTGAACGTCTTGAAGAAGGAGAGCGTCCGCTTGTTCCTGCGTGATAACGAGACCGGGCCGGACGTCTGTTCCAGTGTGGCCCCAGCCTATGGTAAGAACTCCCTTGATGTCGGGATATGCGGTCAGCCGACAGCTTTCAAATTGCTCGGTGAGAGCGAGGCCGCTTTTGGAATAAATCATCGAGGGCATTACTGAACCTGATTCGCAGGATCACAAGAGACAGCCTTGACAGCGAACATGCAGGCTTCTTCGAGCTTGGTCTTGACGATG
Source organism: Acidobacteriaceae bacterium (assembly GCA_025357215.1). Classification (GTDB taxonomy): domain Bacteria; phylum Acidobacteriota; class Terriglobia; order Terriglobales; family Acidobacteriaceae; genus Angelobacter. The sequence goes on from JANXPR010000470.1 coordinate 13,259, forward strand.
GAGAGATGGCGGCCTGGGGGAAGCTGAATATCGGGAGTCAGACTCTCTTCCGTCAAATCACGGAGAAATTCATCAAAAAGTCCTTTGACCCGTTCTACCTTCTTGATGCCCTCGGCGTTGAGGCGATGAGTTTGGAATTCTGGATTGGTGATGTTGCTCATTGAAACTTCCTTTTTCTCAAAATTGTGGTTCTGAGTTGAGTACTGCGAAGGGTGGAAATTTCTAAACAAGTGAAACAGGGTAGAATAGGGTAGAATTGGCGAGCTATGGAGAACCTGAGTGTTGCCGACAGAGTGAAGAACTTCCTACGCGAACGCAAAGACGCGCCTTATTGCGATGACTGCATAGCCAAACAGTTGAGGCTAAAGAAGCGGCAACAGGTTCAGAGTGTGACAAATGCCATCGCCGGAACTTCTGGTTTCATCCGAAGCAAGGGACTGTGCTTTGATTGTGGGAAGGACAAGTTCGGAACAAGGTTTTCAGACTAGGCCCGACGTTCATTGGCCCGTCTGTTTCACCTCAGAAGGGATGAGTTCACACTTGCCGTAGTTGTTGGCAGGAGCACCAAACATCTTGCCGTGTCTGTATGTCTCCACACTGTACCGATAACGCAGTGTTGACCAATTGAAGGTATAGCGCATCTTGAGAATGACGGACTTGTCAGCTTTGTAATTCCCTTCGAGGAGATAAGAGTCGCCGTCTTTGTCGTATTGAGCTGCTTCGTCAGCAATCCCCCTCCGATACGTTCTCACGTATATGAAGCCTCCATCCAGGGCATCTCGTTCTGCTTTGGGCAGCTTGTCATATTTCCCCGCGTCACTCTTGCTGAAGATTGTGAATAGACCGTTTTCTTCGTCGGGAAAACAGACGTAACTCGCGGCATTGTGATCCAGCCCACCAGCCTTGTAGAGCTCGCCGTAGTAATCACGCCCTGTGGACGCGGCGAGGGCCACGCTGCAAAACGCCAATAGGATGAGCATCCTCTTCATCGGGCCTCAATCTTACAATGCAAATCCTGAATTTGAGGCCTTGAATTTCAAGAAAAGATCTCTCTCGGCTACGCGGGCCACTTTGGTCAAGCCAGAACCAAGCCCAGGGGTGTGAGTACCCCCCGGTGCCCTCATCAACACAGCCACGCCGCGCCAGCAGAGACACAGGGTTACGCGGCAGAGCACATCATCACAGAACACAGACCAATCGTTCCGCGTGTTGTGTTCTGGAGAGTCATCAACCACTTTCGGTAGCCGTTCCGGTAGCCGATTCCTGTTCAACTGACCAAAGTCCATTGTTTCCAATCCCGGCGGAGAGTGGATAGCTCTAAACCGGGGTTATTTCAAGGGGCTATGTCAGAACACAACATCGTTAAGTCGTTCGTCACTTTCTACCAACTGAAGTATCGGGGATTTTTATTCCAGTCCTCAGAACCCACACATCACAGAATCTGTTGCGTGTGCGACCAGCTCATTCTAAAGTTCGTGACGAAATCCGGATGTTCTGTGAGCAGGGACATGTGATATTCGGCACTCTGGGCCGCGTACCACGTGCGAACGCTACGGATGCCGGAGACAGGAAGAAAGAAGGATTACGCGTCATTCTAGGACGTGTTTGGTGTGTTCTGTGTGGATGCGGACTGGATGTGGGATGTTGATGTGTTGGCTACGGCTTGGACTATTTCTTGGAAGGCCAGTCCAACTTAGACCCTAGCTTCACGATAGGCTTCTCCTAGGAAGACCCTAGTGCTGGGATAGGGGGACCCTAGGGTTTGGGAGAGGGTCAGGCGTTCAGCCCAATGCAACCTGCAATCTTGCCGACAGCCTGTTCTTCCATTCAGGATGCAACATGTAGACCTGACGGCTGTGATTAGGCGGTATCTTGCGCTTTCCTGTGGTGACCAAGAGGCCCGCTCGCACGAGAGGGGAGAGAGTCGCGCTGATAGAATCTGACTCTTTGTTCAGAGCTTGGGCTATCTCCATGTAGTCCTGCGGCTCCGTCGCCTGCATCATGTAGCGCAAAATGCGCTCACGCGAGCCTGTTCGAGCATTCCGGCTAACGGCTTTCACTTTGAACGCGGGCTTCTGTCTTACCCTCTGTCTTACCAATCCATGACTTGAGAGAGCGTCAATGATTCTTTGGCGCGCATAATTTATCCGGTTGGCTGTCGTGTTCAGCATCTCTGCCAGCGTCGTTCCGTTGATTAGCGGGTCGGCCATCAGCGCATCGAACACTTTCCTTTGGATTGGTCGCAGCTCTTTTCGCACTTGTTGCAACGCAACTGCCATCTCTTGGGATGCGTTTATGAACACGAGCTCTTCCAGGGGAATCAAATCCTCGTCTCCGTATTCCCCGGCACCAAACTGGGAGGCATCCACAACATAGAGCATCGTCTTAGCTTTCTGCCGTTGCGACGCTTGCCACAGCGTTATCGCCTTGTTGCTTAGAGAACGAACGATGTAATTCGTTCTCGTCTTCGGGTCCAGATGGAGTTTGCCCTCGTTCACCTTCTGCGCGATACGGAGCAGGCAGATGCGGAACTCTTGGCGCAAATCTTCTTCGGTCATGTCCATCTGTTTGAATCCCGGCTTCCTTGACCATGTCCAAGCCGCTTTCAACACCATCCGCTCCCATTCGCGCAGGAACTCCTCGACGTCGTGTTGTTTGATCATCTGTTCCATTGAATCTGTTTGTGGGGTTAGCTCTTGACTCTTGCTTGCACCTTGCGGCGGAACTCAGCGATGATCCATGCGACGGAGGGTGCGGTGTAGGGCCGCCCGTTCTTGTGCGTCACCCGCTCTGCTATCTCTCTCGTCGTTATCCCTGCCATATACATCTCGACCATCTTCCTGTGCTTGGAACTCAAGGTCGCCATGACCTCTCCGCATGTCGCTTTTTGTGAGATCGTATCGAGGCTGACCTCTTGAGCGACTGGAAGGCCCGCGTCATTCTCCTCGTCAGGGAAGTCGTCGAGTCGGATAATGTTCGTCCTGTGTCGGAGGATCTTGCCTAGCTCTGTCCTGGCCGTATTCGTGATCATCGCTTTGATGTAGCCGGGGGCCTCGGGCCGCTTGAAATCGATCTTGTGGTGGTTGGAGAACAGGCGGAATCGAATGGCTGAAATCAAATCCTCTTGATCTTCACGGGACAAGCGATAGGTCTTTCCCATCGTGTACACGATGGTCTTGAGCAAGCCGGTGTATTTGCTGATTAACTCTTCGACTGTCAAATCTGTGAACTTCGCCTCCATACCCGATACCGGGAAGTTCACAGATTTGGGTTCGTTAACGATCAGCAAGAGAGGAACCAGCGGACGGTCTTGACGAACCGAGCAGCGATAGCTGCTGCGAGGAGCCATGCGACTACGGCGACCACGGCGATGTTGAGAGTCAGGAGTGTGATGTTGATTGCGTTAATCATGCGGCCTCCGTCTTGTGCCTGAAGCCGAGACGCTTCAGTTCTTGGTGCGCCTGGGCTTTTCCCATTCTGCCCATCGACATCTGGTTAGTGATGTGTGTGATCTTCCGCAGGAATGACGGATTGTCCTTGTTTGCTTCCAGAAGCTCTGCCGCTGCCTTCTGCCAGCGCACGTCCTCATATACCCTGATGTAATGTGCTATCTGCTCCTCTGAGAGGAGTTCTGGATTAGCGAGGCCCATTTCTCGTAGCACTGCGAACGTTTCTTCTTGTGTGAGTTTCATTCAGCCTCCAAGCTGCGCTTTGTGAAGTAGCTGGCATAATTCGCAGGTTGGTTTGGTGATGCCCTTATTGACGTGCCATCCCACGTTGCCTATCTCGTAGTGTCCGTCGTTGTTGATTCTGCCGAGGCGGGTTCCTTCGGGCCGGGGGCCGATAATCGCAAGGAACTCTTCAAAAGAAGGCAACAGGAACTTTATGCCGCGACCACCGTGAGACTCATAACCGGGATTCGCGGTGTTTTCGCAACGGGACTTTGCTGCGTGATAAGAGCAGTATTCCCTTGACTGTGTCATGCCGTGACCAACTGCCTTTTGGTAAAGAAACCCTTCAAGTCCGGTTCCTGTTCCTCGATTAAGCGGCTGTAATGAGCACGAAAATCGTTCGACAGCTTGAAGCCGTCCTGATGCGTCGTCGGGCCGCCCGTCCAACGAATGATTTCGCACAAGAAGCCGATGCCGATGCGCTTGTAGCCCCGTTCCTTCGCCTTGAGAGCGTAGTCAACGAGCGTGTTGTACACATGCGGGTTCGCCGCATGGTATTCCTCAAACCGCTCTTGGATTGTCCGCGTGTCGTACTTGCGCGATACGGTGTCTGCTGGCACGAGATGTGTCGGGGTATCTGCGATGTTGAAATGTGGGGATTGCATGATTGTTCCTCTGGTTAGTACTCGGCAGCGGGAGAATCCTCAAACAAGCGAACCTGTAAGCCCGTTGCCATTTCGCGGAGCCGCTCAATACACCCTTGGCGGCTCGGGCCTTTCACAGTGATGCAGCCGCTCGTAACTATCCAGCGTTCGGTCGCGATGTCGTAATGGGAGGTCATGAGAGTTGCTTCCGCGCCTCGAAGACCTCGGGGTGTTCGCCTCGGTAAATTCTTTCCATGAGGACGGGAATCTCCCTGAGGAGACCCTCAGCTTGCTCGATGACGCTCATCTCTTCGCGAGCCTCAATCATCTCGATGGTCTTGGTACAACGTGTCCACAAGACGAAATACAACGCCTGGGCTTGGGAGGATAGGGTCGCATCCTCAAGGATGGCGCGTTGCGCCGGGGATAATTGCTTTCTCAAATGGCTCATAGTTTTTAGTCCTCAATCTGGAAAATCTTTCCTTTGGGGAGTTCAACTTCTTCCGAAACTGCTTCTCTTAACAGGACGTCCAAAACTTTCCTCATCGTCGTAACCTCGTGCGGTTTCTTCGCCGCCCTGGCGTAGTAACTGTCGTACTGCTTCTCGATCTTCTGGATGGCTCGGCAGAAAGTCTCCACTTTCTTGTCCAAGTGCTCACGCCAATAGTTGCTCACGCGGAACGCCCACAGGAGTAGATTGGCGACCTTGTCTGGGTTCAGGACAGTGTCGCGGAACAGCCGCTCGTCCGCGCTAAACGTCTGGACGTAAGCAGGGTCTTCAGGCTCACGCTGGTTCTCGGACAGGGTGTCGAAGATGTCCACGAGGCTT
>JANXPR010000174.1 GCA_025357215.1 Acidobacteriaceae bacterium
CACCCCGGGCGCAGTGCTTTCCCATGGGCGTAACCTTGGTGACTGTGCCGTGCAACACCTGCCCCGCGGGCAGAATCACAACTCCTTCCACGGCCAGTGGACGCAGCACCCGTAAGGGAACATCATCACCCGGGTTTGCCGTTGACGGGTCGAGCGGATTGACTGTAGCCAGCCGCAGATACGTCCCCTTGCGGATGGTCACGGTATGGGAAAACGACGCAGGTTGCTGCGCCGCCGACGTGACCGCTGCCAGCGCAGCGACCAGAGTTAGAGCCGTCAGCCATCTACCCGGGCGGCAGGCTGCGGCTAACCCCAGGCCGTCAATGGATTTTCTCCGCATCTGGAATCCCTCTGCCAGCAAACTAACCAGGAACCAATGCGGCCACAAGTGGCAAAGCGCGACAAGGTGAGGCAAGATGCATCCCCATCGCTTGGCGCTCGGCCCTTGGCACCTTCTATCCACCCGGCAAATTTTGCCTAGAAAGTTCCTGCCCTCCAGCCTTCTCCGGCAGATTTCGCGCGCGCTATAGCCGCGAGTCATGGATTTCCGGCTCCATCCGTAACGCGCGTTTCCTTTTACGGGACCTGCTTCGCCGCCGATAAAACCTGAAGACGCGCGAAGTTCGCGTTCGACGACGCTGGCTGCGGCATTTCCGCAAAAAAGGAAAATCATGAAACGTTTGGCAATCATCTTGGCGCTACTGTCTTTCGCAACGGCCGCCGGAGCGCAGGCTCCGTCACCAGACGGGCTGACTCAGAGCATGGCAATAAGCGAAGAAGTTTCCTGGAGCGGCTTTTCGTCCAGCATGAATCTCACTGGCGAGCCGTTGTCGCGCGCCACCTTGCCATCCAGCGCGGCCTTGCCGGAAGCGCCCAAATCCGAAACTGTAAAAGCAGATCCCCCGGTATATACGTATCGCAAGCAAGAGAAGCCCGTGCGTTTGGGCGAAACCCACCGGTTCTTTGACAAGCGCAATACCTGGCTTACCGTCGCCACCTTTGGCGTACAAACCATGGACGCCGTCTCCACCCGCTACACACTGGACCATTTCAGCAACGTGAAAGAAGGTTCGCCCATAGCGCGTCCTTTTGAGAACCAGGGTTGGCCGGGAACTTTGGCTTTCCACTATGGCATCAATGCCGGCGGCACTCTGCTGTTTCAGTACATGGCGCACCGCAGCGGACATCACACCCTCGAGCGCTGGATGCCGGTCATCACCATCGGACAAAGCCTGCAGGGGTCTATTATGAATTTCCGGGCGCAGTCCTATGGAGTTCCTAAGAAATAGGCCCTTCGAGATAAGTAAAAACTTAAGGCCGCTTGGCTTGCTTGCATGGCATGATGGCGGTACACAGAATTGGACACTTCCCCAATGGACCGAGCAACACCCAGCGCCCTTAAGTTGATACGAATAGCAGGCGCCAATCCACTCGATTTGATGGAAAAGCACCGGCTCAACGGAACGAGTCAGATTCCACTGCCTCTCGGCGGCGATGTAGAAATCACATCCGACAGTGAATTCACCTGCATCCACCTGAAGAGCGAGTGCATCCATGTTTCAACTTGCCCGCGCAACCTGTGCCGCAAGTTTTCACGCTAGCCAACGTTGAGCGGGTGAAAGACCCCGGTACGTGTCCCTTAAAATCGCTGGAGATGCGATAATTTAAAGGTTCTGCGCATCTCAACTCATGGAACTCAAACAATTTCGGCGGATCGCCAAGGCGCTGGCCGATCCACGGCGCTATGAAATTCTTTCCCGCATCGCCGCCAAAAAAGAGATGGCGTGCGTTGACATGCGCTGTGTCCTGCCCATCTCTCCCGCCACCCTGTCTCATCATGTTAAAGAGCTGGAAAACGCGGGCCTGATCGAGGTCCGCAAAGAGGCCCGGTTCGTGCACATGAAGCTGTGCCGCAAGGTGTGGAAGGAATATCTGGCCCAGTTAGCCAAACTTTAATCTTCCCCGGTCCGCCGATTTCTGAATCCTTGCCCGCTCCCACACATCCATTAGACGGTCATCAATTTGACAGTCATCGAAATATCAAAATCGGGAAATATCAAAATAGCCGGAAATGGCCGGAGCGAGAGGAAAATCTTATATGGCAAAGTTACAAGGTAAAGTAGCTGTGGTTACCGGCGCGTCCAAGGGCATTGGCGCCGCGATCGCGGAAAAGATGGGCGCGGAAGGCGCCAAAGTAGTAGTGAACTACGCGTCTGACAAGGCCGGCGCGGAAAACGTGGTGAAAAAAATCAAGGCTGCCGGTTCTCAGGCCATCGCCGTTCAGGGCGATGTTTCCAAGGAAGCCGACATCAAGAACTTGTTTGCTGAAGCCAAAAAAGCGTACGGCAACGTGAATATCCTGGTGAACAACGCCGGCGTTTACGACTTCCAGCCGCTGGAAAACGTTAATCCAGCTCATTTCCACAAACAGTTTGATCTCAATGTGCTCGGCCTGCTGCTCACCACCAAGGAAGCTGTTCAGCATATGAATGGCAGCGGCGGATCGATCATCAACGTAAGTTCCATCGCCGCCAAGACTCCGCCTCCGGGAGCTTCCGTCTACAGCGCAACCAAGGCCGCGGTGGACACCATTACCCGCTCGCTTTCCCAGGAGCTGGGCCCGCGCAAGATCCGCGTCAATTCTCTTTCACCGGGCGTCACCGATACCGAAGGGCTGCGTTCGTCACAAGGTGAAGACAAATCATTCCGCGATTACGCGGTAACCCGTACGCCCCTGGGCCGCGTTGGGACCGTGGAAGAAGTTGCCGACGCCGCGCTGTTCCTGGCGTCTGAAGATTCCCGCTGGGTCACCGGCGAGACCTTGCCCGTGGGTGGTGGAATCAGAATGTAAGCAGCTTTACCTTGAAGTCAGACTGACGTACGGCGTAAGCGGCGGGAAGGGCCGGTTGCGCCGTTTTTCTTTTGAGTCGCACAACACCAAAAACCCACCACGGAGGCGCGGAGACGCGGAGAAATACAGTATGGGAGGCTAAGTCGGCGAAACTCTCCCTGAAAGGCGAATCGGCCCCATACCCAGCAAAACTCTGTATCTAAACTGTTGATAATAAAACCAATCCTGATAGCACTTGATTCTTGAATATCACTGTGATATCACATTGATAACAAGCCAAGGCTTGTTAAGGAATCGCAGACCATGAACTCGAATCAAGTTACTTCGTTGAACCACGAACGGACCGTTACAGTTCTCAGCGGAGCTCTCATGCTCGTCCTGTTGATCGGAGCGCTGCTGGCTGACATTGCCCTGTTCGTTTATGCCATTCTGGACGGCGTGGAAACGGTAGGCCACCCGCACTTTGAACTTTTCGTCCCCGCTGTGGTGATGGTACCGGTGCTGATCATTCTGCTCACCGGTCTGTTCACACTCCAGCCCAATGAAGCGCGCGTGCTGTTGCTGTTTGGGAAATACAAAGGCACGGTGCGGACCAGCGGCTTCCATTGGGGCAATCCGTTTTATTCCAATGGACCACAGCAGACCACGGCGTGGGCAGCGCGAATTGCCGCAGCCAAGGCCGGAGCGAAGACGGGCGCGGGACAACGGCCATTGGGCCGCAACAAGATTTCCTTGCGCGCGCGCACGTTGAACGGCGAAAAGCTGAAGGTCAATGACAAGGGCGGCAATCCCATTGAGATCGCCGCGGTCGTGGTGTGGCGCGTGAATGACACGGCGCAAGCCATGTTTGACGTGGACAACTACGAGAACTACGTGACCACGCAGAGCGAATCGTCACTGCGCCATCTAGCCAACCTCTACGCGTACGATCACGGAGAAGAACATGAAGCCACGCTGCGCAGCAACGTGGAAGAAGTCTCCGCGGCGTTGCGCGCCGAATTGCAGGAACGGCTGGCCAAGGCCGGCGTCACCGTGGACGAAGCCCGCCTCACGCATCTGGCGTACGCTCCGGAAATTGCCCAGGCCATGTTGCGTCGCCAACAGGCGGAAGCCGTGATCGCCGCGCGGCAAAAGATCGTGCAAGGCGCGGTCAGCATGGTGGACATGGCATTGAAAGAACTGGCCGCAAAGGGCGTGGTCACGTTGGATGACGAACGCAAAGCCGCCATGGTCAGCAACCTCATGGTTGTGCTCTGCAGTGAATCCGAAGTGCATCCCGTGGTAAACGCCGGAACGTTGTACGCGTAAGTAGCGCCGTCTGCTCAGGAAAAAGCAGCCGTTAACTGGAACCGGCGCAGCGCCGTTAGGCGCGGCATGAGTTAGCCCAGCGCGTCCCAGTTCCCCAGCTTGCCGGATTTTTGGCAAAGCTGGGGATGGGCAAGCGCTGGGTTAGCCGAAATAGAGAGACAAGCCCCAGAGGGGCGACACCTAATTCCTGGAATCGACTGGTTCATCCATGGCTGAACGAAAATCATTTCTGCTGCGCATTGACCCCGCTCTGTGGGCTGATTTGGAGTCGTGGTCACAGGACGAACTGCGCAGCGTGAATGGACAGATCGAATATCTCCTTCGTCAGGCCGTGCAGAAGCGTAAAGGCGGCAAAACGCCGCCAAACGCCAAGCCCGCGGACAATCCTCCTGAAGCCTGAGTTTTACACCTCAATTTTCCCGATGACAAAGTGGCTCGGGGCTGGTCAAATCTCAAGGTAATTTCGATTTGTCTGGGGGGGGACTGCCTATGTCCGCTGCGGCCAACGGGAAGATATCTCTGGT
>JANXPR010000591.1 GCA_025357215.1 Acidobacteriaceae bacterium
GCACCGGCCATCGGACTCGCGGCGTTCCTCCTGGAGCGGCTTGATCCTGAAGCGATCATTGGCATGTTTCCTTCAGATCACGTGATCGGCGACGAAGCCAACCTTCGCTCTGTCTTGCAACATGCCATTGAACTAGCCCGCAGGCCGGGCGTGATGGTGGTGATGGGCATACAACCTTCGCGCGCGGAAACTGGTTACGGCTACATTGAAGCCGGCGAAAAGATTGAAGGCAACGTGTTTCGCGTGAAGCGTTTCACCGAAAAGCCGAACCAGCAAAAAGCCGACGAGTTTTATGCCGCCGGCAATTTTTACTGGAACAGCGGAATGTTCGTATGGGGAGCGCGTACGCTCGCCGACGCCTTGCGCGAACACTTGCCTGAAACCGCGCCTCTGCTGGCCGAAATCGCCGCTGCCTGGGAGACGAAAGATTTTGCCGCCACCTATGCGCGGCTTTATCCGCATTGCGAAAACATCAGCATTGACTATGCGGTGCTGGAGCCACGGTCAGCGAAAGGGCAGAATTCGTCGAACCTGTTTTGCCTGCGTTCCGATTTTGGCTGGAATGATCTGGGATCGTGGGCCGCGCTCTACGAACACCAGGCCGCGCGGCAGAAACCGGAGAACGGGAACGTGGTGGAAGGCAAGGGCCTGTACACGGCAAACGCCACCGGAAACTACATCCATGCGCCGGGAAAATTTGTTGCCGCCATCGGCGTGAACGATCTGGTCGTGGTCGAGACGGAAGACGCCATACTGGTGACCACGCGGGAGCAGTCACAGGAAGTCGGCAAGATTGTGAAATACTTGGCCGACAAAAAAATGACGGATCTGATCTGAGTGTTTTCTGATTTGTGCCGCCCCGCTGGGGCTCTAGTCATTTTTTGCTGACCACCCACCCTTGCGGCTTCGCGTTCGCTCGCCTCAGAGGTGGGCTAGACTGTTTCGCACCTACGGCGCTGGGGTGTCGAGGCCCAAAACAAGATGCTGAAGCTGGCGTATGTTGGATTTAGGCGCAGAACTAGGAGCTTCGCAGGCGTGGCAAATGTAACAATGGCGAAAGTTTACAAACTCGGAACATTTCTCGGATGGGTCGCCCTGGCCATCGCGGTTGTCTATGTCGTCGGATTAGTATTTGGAGAAGCTATTCTCAGATGGATTCAAGCTGGTTTCACTTCGAAGATGTTTGCGGTCATCGCGTTTAGAACGCTCGCAATATTGCTTATATCGTCCCTTGTAGCGTTTCTTAGAGAACTGAATAACTGGCGAATAACATTTCATCCCCGGTTGCGAGTATGGCGAGAGCCCAAAAGTGACTGATCGTTGCCTTGGACTTGCAGACGATGCGTTACTTAGAACCGCTGCTGAATAATATCGTAGCTGGTTTTGGAGCACAGCGACAAGATAATGAAGCACGCGAGGCCGACTGGCGCGCCGAGCGGGCCGTAACAGGTGCAGAAGAGTCTCGGCAAGGCAACTTCTCTCAAGTGGTTTGGAGCGTAGCGACAGAGACTATGGACATAAAATTTGGTACCGACGGTTGGCGCGGCGTCATCGCCGACGATTACACCTTTGAAAACGTGCGTCGCGTGGCCGGGGCCATTGCCGCCTACGTCCTGAAGAAAGAAGACCCATCGCGCGGGTTGGTTATCGGCTATGACACGCGTTTTGGTTCGCGGCGCTTTGCTCAGGCTACAGCGGAAGTCCTGGCCTCGGCGGGGATAGGCGTGAAGATCGCCAACGATTACACGCCAACGCCTGCGCTTTCCTACGCGGTGAAAACGCTAGGTACCGCCGGCGGCGTGATGATCACGTCCAGCCACAATCCCTGGGACTGGAATGGCGTAAAGTTCAAAGCCACCTATGGCGGATCGGCTACGCCCGGGATCATCGCACAGATTGAAGCTGAAGTTCGCGACGGTGCGATGCCCAAGGGTAAGCCCGCAAAAATCGAAGAAGCCGACTTCAAGACGCCGTATGTTGCGGCCATCTGCAAATTTGCAGACGTGGACAAGATCGCCAAAGCTGGTTTCAAATTCGCCATCGATTGCATGTACGGAGCCGGACGCAACATTTTGTCTGACATTTTCACTCAGCGCGGCATTCAGCATGTGCAGATAAGAAACGAAGTGAACCCGCTGTTTCCAGGAATCAATCCGGAGCCGATCGAGCCCCACGTGCGCGCGTTGCAGGATATCGTTGTCAAAGAAAAATGCCACGCCGGTTTCGTCACGGACGGTGACGCCGACCGCATCGGCGCCGCGGCGGAAGACGGCATGTTCGTGGACTCGCACAAGATTTATTCCATCCTGTTGCAATGGTTGCTTACGCGCCATGCGGACTGGCCGGGTGACGTGGTGCGCGCCTTCAATACCACGCGCATGCTCGATCGCATCGCCGCCAAGCATGGCCGCAAGCTGATTGAATGCGGCATCGGCTTCAAGTACATCTGCGATTTGATGATGGAGCGGCAAATTCTGATCGGCGGCGAGGAGTCCGGGGGCATCGGCATGCAACGGCATCTGCCGGAGCGCGATGGTCTGCTCAACGCGTTGCTGCTGGCCAACGTAATGGCCGACGAAGGCAAGAGCCTGGGCCAACTGGTCGCAGCGTTGCAGTCGGAATATGGCCCACATTTTTATGCGCGGCGCGACCTGCGTATCGCCAACGAAATAAAGAATGCCGGCATTGCCCGGGCCGCGGCGAAAGAAACCACGTCACTGGGGCCGTGGAAGATTCTGAAGAAAGAAAACCTGGACGGCATCAAGTTCTACCTGGACGCTCCTATTACAGACAAAGGCGCGGAAGCCTGGGTGCTGCTGCGTTCCTCCGGCACGGAACCACTTATGCGCATCTATGCCGAGGCCTCGTCGCCAGAGCTGGTGCAAAAAGTCCTGGATGAGGCAGTGGCTTTTGTCCATGAAAAAGCCCCGGTGGGGACACTTTCCTGAGTTTCCGCGGGACTTGTAGACTACTTGATAACTGTTACCTTTGTAAGGGTTAGTAACGTTGCGCTTCCCTCCAAGCTCTTATAAGTTTGGGGGTGAAATGCCGCATAAATACCTCTTGAAAGAGTTTGAGGATTTTGCCCGATCGGCCGAAAATGCTGAGTCTCTCATGCAGCATGTGTCGAAGCGGATCCATATTCACATTCCACGCTATAACTGGATTGGGTTTTACCTCGTCAGCAAGAAAGATCCGGGGACTCTGGTTCTGGGTCCTCATGCCGGCAGCTTTACGCCCACCCCAAAAATCTCCTGGGGGCAGGGATTATGCGGGGCTGCTGCTTCCACGGGAAGTACCGTGGTTTCGGACAATGTTGCGCAAGACCCGCGTTACATTCAAGCCTCTGATCTGGTGCGATCTCAAATTTCTGTGCCGGTATTGACCGTAGGCAAGATCGTGGGCGCCTTCAATGTTGAGAGCTACTTCCTGGCCGCCTTCCAAAAGCAGGTGGAGCGCGACTTTGTTGAAGGCTGCGCCAAGATCGTGGGAAGATGCCTGGAAAAGACGGCCATCCCCGACCTGGTCAGGGTCTGACCCGCTGGCGGCGTCAACCGGCAGCCCGATCTTCGATGCGAGCGTCCCACGGTCCAAACCCTTCTTTCCTTCATCGTTATTATTTCGGCAAGCGCGGAGCGAGGTTTGCTTGCCGCGTTTTGAGTGACGCTTTTTGACCATGACAGCAAGGCTTGCAGTCTGCTTAAATGTGCAGACTATGCGTCCCAGGTTGATTCCCGCGCTTTTTTCGCTTCTTACAATCGTTTCTCTTTCCACCGTTGTTGCCACGGCCGGCGCGCAAAATGCGGCTTCCACGCCGCCGGCGATCTTGCAGGTCTATCGCGACCAGATAAAGCCCGGCAAGATGGCGGAATACTCCCGCTTGGAAGGTGAGGCGGCACACGCCTGCGTCCGCGCCAGCACCTGGCCTTATGCTGCGGTCCAGTCCATTACCGGGCCGCAGGAAGTATGGTTCTTTTCCGGGTTTGATTCCTATGCGTCCATGGAAAAGAGCGGAGAACCTTTTGTCCGCAACGCCACGCTGGCCGCCGAACTAGGCAAACTCATGGAAGCCAAGACGCCGCTGGTGAATGATCCGCATACGGTGTTTCTGGAATACCGTGAAGATCTTGGACGAAATGCCGGATTGATGCGCGCGCAGGCACGTTTCTTTAACGTGACGATTGTGCGCGTGTATCCCGGACACGAAAAAGAATTTGAAGAGAGCCAGCGCATCGTGCGCGCCGTGCGCGAGCGCGCCGGGGCCGCGGACAATCGCGTGGTGTATCAAACCGTTTCCGGCATGGCCAGCAACACGTATATGATTTTTTCTCCGTACCATTCATTCCGCGAGGCCGGAGAAGCCCTGGGCCCGTTTGGACAAGACGAAGATCTTGACGACTCCACGCGGTCCCGCCTGCGCGATCTGCGTGGAACGGCGGTGCAATCGTCAGAGACGTTTGTCTTTGCCATCAGTCCGCCCATGAGCAATCCCGCCGGTGAGTGGCTGGTGGACGATCCGGAGTTCTGGCGTTCGTCACCGCCGCTGCAACGGCCCGTGGCGCCCAAGAAGCCGGACAGCCCGAAATAGGCGTTGTAACCAAAGATCTTCAGATCTTCGCGCCGTTGGGACCGGAATCGCGGTAAAATGGTGTACGTACCATGAACCATCCCACGTTAATCCGCACGGATTTCATCTCGGCTGAAGATGCCGCGCACGTTTACGGCATTCCGCAGAGCCGCGTGGAAACCATACAACGCGCACTGGCTGCCGGAAAAGAATCCACGGAACGCAGCCGCAACGCGCGTAGCGTAAAACCTTCCGGACGCAACAAAAAGCAGCGCCTCAAGAAAAAGTAGTCCGAAAAGGTAGCCCGAAAAATAGCGCGCGCAAAGCGCAAGCGAGACCCAGCCTGAAAGAAAGTCCGAAAGATAGCCCGCGAAGTCGTCCAAAAGAAAGGGCGGTTTTTCTCAACGTCCCTTACGATCGCAAGTTTGAACCCCTGTGTCTGGCCTATATCTGCGGCGTCGCTTGCTTTGGACTGGTTCCCAGAACGACCCTGGAAATCCCTGGTGACCGGCGGCTTGACCGGATCATTGAACTCGTTCGCAGTTGCCGTTTTTCCGTCCATGATTTGTCGCGCGTTCAGTTGAATCGTAAGAAGCCGTCCACGCCGCGCTTTAATATGCCGTTTGAACTAGGGCTCGCCGTGGCCCTGGAAAAAATGGTCGACCCGAAACACAGCTGGTATGTGTTTGAAGCGGTGAACGGACGCGTGGAAAAGTCCTTGAGCGATCTGGGGACAGACGTCTACATCCACGGAGAAACCGTGCACGGCGTGCTGAGCCAGTTGTCCAATGCTTTTATCCGGCAGAAACGGCAGCCCACCGTTCCGCAGATGATTTCCGTGTATCGCTATATCCGGCGCGAACTGCGGACGATTCTGGCCACCAGCGGCGCGCACTCAATCTTTGACGGAGCACGAGCGTTCCGCGACGTAAGCGTGGCGGCCATTCTCAAGGCCGAAGGCCGTGTTTAGAGCGGTGTTGCGGGATGGAACATCAGAAGTTGAACAACGATCAGAAAGTCTTCATTAGTCCACGCTAAAACGTCGGCGCGTTACGGTAGTTCACCTACTGGTGCGGTCTTCATATAAATGCGGCGCGCGGGGCGATCTGTGGAATAATGATGCCCAGCCCCCTAGAAAACCTGGCACAGAAACCCCCAAGAGTTTTCGCGTAACGAGACTGTTCCTACCACTTTCCTGGCGGCGCAAGTCCGAAAAGAAAATCGCAACGCAGGAGCCAACATGGAGCAGACCGCCGTCATACAAGAACCTCGTCCCTGGGAACGCCCGTTTTGGAAATACGCGCCTTCAAAACTGCCTATTCTGACTTACCTCGTCCTCATACATGTTCTGGCGGTTGTCGGCATCATTCTCTTTCCCTTGCCAAGTCTCAAGGTTGTGGGCATCGCGCTGGCTATGGTCGCCATCGGTGGACTCGGAACAACCGTCTGCTATCACCGCCTGCTTGCGCATCGGACGTTTAAGCTGAATAAGTTTGTCGAAAACTTTTTGATCTTCGCCGCCATGTTCAACGGATCGGGCGCGCCGGGAAGCTGGGTGGCCTACCATCGCCATCACCACTCGCATACGGACACCGAGCAGGACATCTCCAGCCCCAAGGTCGGCGGATTCTGGTGGGCACACATTCGCTGGCTTTACCAGCAGGCCCCGGCGGACGTGGAGCGCTGGTGCCCCGACCTGGACAAAGGCATTTACAAGTTCTGGGAACATGCGGAAGTTCCGCTGATCGTTCTTTCCATTTGCTGCGGCGCGTTCATGGGATGGCAAGGGTTCTTCTGGATCGGCGCCATTCGGCTTTGCTACTCACTGCACATGCAGTGCCTGGTGAACAGCCTTACCCATCTTGATCACTCGGACGAGCGCGATTCCAGCCAGAACATCTGGTGGCTTGGTCCTCTGCAACTGGCCGCCTGGGGCGAGAACTGGCACCGCAACCATCACACGCACGCCGGATCAGCCCGCCTGGGTCTGCGCTGGTGGCAAGTGGATATCGGCTGGTATTTCATCTACGCCATGGAATCCGTTGGGCTGGCTAGGAATGTGAAGAGGCCACGGGTTTCTAAGTAGGGGGCGGGGAAATAGCGTCGCTCACCTTTCTGGCAATTTCCAGACTGCGGAAGAATTTAAGATAGTCACCCACAAAGCGCACTGACCCGAATGCGAACCTGTTTCGCGTAGACAGTGGAAGTTTGATATTGTTTTTTCGGGACTCCCGCCAGGGAGTCTTTGTCCAACTTTGTGGGGAGCGATTCGTGGCGACGAAAAGCGGCGCACATAAGAAAAGTACGTTAATCCAGTTCTTCCAGAAGCAATTGAAGGGGGACGAGCCCCTAAGCGTCGCGACGGCCCAACGACTTTATGACTTGTCGGTTGCGTTCGCGGCACTGGCGCCCTGGAGCTTCATTGGTGATGGTGACCTGGTCCTGGTGAAAGACCCGTACACCAGGCAGATCGGCTATTGCTCCATCATGGGCGCGTTGGGGGAAGTGTTTTCCCTGCACGTCTACATCGGGGAGGAGAGCTACCGCGGGCTGAGAAAAATTCTGGCGGGCGAGCAGTTTTTACCGGGAGAATTCTTTGCCACGCACCGCGGAGTTTCATTGGAGTTTGTCAGGATTTCAGAGGCCGGCGGTCCAGACCGGGAACTGCTCAAGCACTTCCAACACCCAATGGGAAGAGGTGCAGTCGCACCGATTTTTCGCTCGCTGCGGCCTGGGTACCACCCGTGGCATATTTCGGAGCCGGAAGCTGTGATTCTGGCGCGGTGTGTTCAGGCCGTCCTGGCATTTTGCAGCCCGGTGATGGGCGATCCAGATCCGCCTTTCTGGAAGAAAGAAGACGTTTATCCGCTGCTGGTTCCCGTTGATGACGATGGCCCGCAACAAGGGTTTACAGTTCAATTGATGAAAGTGACGGATCCTCCAGTCGAGCCTCCCATCGCTCCCGTGGTGGATGAGGCGCGGCTGGGACGAATCCTGGCGGGAGACCATTCCTTGCGTGGCGTCCTGGAAGTAGACCACTTTTATTCCGGTACAGTCATCGGAGACCACAACGAACGCAAAGCAATTCTTCCTGTAGCCTTGGTGACGGATGCGGAGAGCGGTTTTCTGTTTCCACCGGAGTTGGGAACGCCATGGCAGAGCCGGGGCGAAGTTCTCGCCGAGGCAGTCCTGAAGGCGATTGAAGGCGGCAAACACCTGCCGCGCGAGATACGGGTCAACAATGCCGGATTCAAAACGCTACTGGACAGTTTGGCGCAACGGTTGGGGGCCGATGTAAAAGTGGTGAAGCGGCTGTCTGGTATCGAGCGTGCCAAGAAGAGCCTGTTGACCATGATGCAGGGCGGGTAATTCTGAAAAGGCTTGCTCGTGTTCAGCCACTCCGCAGGAGAAGTCGAGTGTTCAAGAGTGAGACGTGGCATGCCACGTCTCTACGTTGAGATCGTCGCACGCAGGCGAGGGCGCTTGCGCTCCATAAAGCAAAAACAAAATCGGCTAGATCTCAATCACCACTTTGCCTACCGTCTCGTTTGATTCCAGCCGCGCGTGCGCTTTGCCGATTTCGGCCAGCGGGAATTTGCTGTCGATCGTCGGACGCAGAACGCCCGATGCCAGCAGCGGAACAACTTCGGCGGTGAAGGCGCGGGTGACGGCGACTTTTTCGTCGAAGCTGCG
Organism: Acidobacteriaceae bacterium; assembly: GCA_025357215.1. Lineage (GTDB taxonomy): Bacteria > Acidobacteriota > Terriglobia > Terriglobales > Acidobacteriaceae > Angelobacter. Next base: position 8,261 of record JANXPR010000591.1, read on the forward strand.
GGCGCGGAGAACCGTCCCGCGAATCTCCAGACGCTTGCTCATCACGTAGCGAGCTTCCAGGTCGGCTTTGGCTCCGCCCACCGTGCCGACGAGAATCAGACGGCCTTTCGGGGCGAGAAGTTTTTGTGCAGCGTTGATGTACGGTCCGCCGACGAGATCAATCATCACGTTGATGCCTTTACCGCCTGTCCATTTTTCCGCCGCGGCCACGAGTTCATCAAAGTTGTCGCGGACGACGAGCCCATCTTGCAGTCCATATTTACGCGCTTCGTCAATTTTGTCTGGCGTGCGTGAAGTTCCAAACGGCACGGCTTGAATCGCTCGCGCCAGTTGCACAGCAGCCAGGCCAACGCCACTGCCCACAGCGTTGATGAGCACAATCTCGCCGGGACGCAGTCGCGTTTGAATCCACAGAGCGTCATGCGCGGTGATAAACACTTCGGGAATCGCCGCCGCTTGTGCCCAATTCAAGTTCGCGGGAATTTCCGCCAGCAACAATTCGTGCGTGGCAATGTATTCCGCTTGCGCAGCGCCGCCAAGAAGTCCGAAAACGCGCTGGCCAACTTTCCACGAACGTACGGCCGCACCCACTTCCGCGACTTCTCCGGCAAATTCCATGCCGGGTATTTCCACGGGACATCCCGGAGGCGGCGGATATTTTCCCTGCCGCTGCAAGAGATCAGCACGGTTGAGTGCGGATGCGCGCACGCGCACTAAGACTTGATCGTCACCAATCTTCGGAAGGGGAACTTCGCGAATTTCCAGAACTTCGGGTCCTCCGAAACTGGCGATCCAGGCAGCGCGCATGGTGGTCATAGGATTTCATTCTTGCACGGAGAAGAACAATCAACGGCTATAGCGCGAGAACTTTTTTGAATCCACGCGCGGGCCGTTTTTCGAGAGAACTCCCTGCGTCTGCATCGTGGCACGAAGCATTCTCGGGATCTTTCGACGCGCTCTCACTTCCTGCGTCAGTTCGAGCTTGCTCAAGACGACAGATTGAGAAAGGGAATCTGATTCCTGATGATCTAGGTAAGTCGGGAAAAATCACAGGAAGAATGGCTCATATGCAACCAATCTGGTGCTTGTGCAATTTTCTTCAAGTCTTTGATTGTACTGTGATTATCGTCACATCGGGTCTGGCCGTGCCACGGTTATCATTGCGGGGTTTGGCAGGCTCCGATATAGTTTTATGAACAAAATGTACGAGGACTTCCACGTTACCGACCACTGGACTGGACAGAAGCTGCACTGCGTCTACCAGGCCCTGATTGTAGCCATTGCCACCCGGCACGCTGACGCCATTGACATAAAGTTTCTGGCCAGCGGGCGTCCCGTCTGGATCGCGATGCCGCATCCGGCATGGGTGGAATACAACAAGCGTACGGGCCGGGTCATTACTGATCCGTTGGCCATTCAAACCGCCGGACGTTATTTAAAGTCCGCGATTGAAAATGGCACGTACGAGCACGGGCGCGAAATGTACACGCTCTCGGTTGAGGAAACTCTCGAACATTTGAATTCGGTCCTGAAGGAAGTTGGCGCGCCCCAAGACGCGCTTGTAGCAACGGTTTAAAGCCGGTCAACTCTCGCTAAAGACGGATTGGTTCGTCCCCGGCCTCGGGGCGGCTTCCGCATTTGGCACCCAGGAGATCACGATTTTATGTCTACTATTCCAGCCCTTGATACCAATACCGCAATCGAAACATTGCTGAAGAACAACAAAGTCCACCGCAACTTGCATTCCGGTCTCCTGGTGGAACACTCCATCCGTCTGGCCGAAGGCCATCTGGCGGACAACGGCTCCCTGGTGGCCATTACCGGCAAGTTCACCGGACGCACACCCAAAGACCGCTTCACCGTGAAGGATTCGCTTACCGCCGACACCGTGGCTTGGGGCGAAATCAACCAGCCGTTCGATCCGGAAAAGTTTGACGCCATTTTTGAGCGCGCCATGGAACACCTGCGTGGCAAAGAGCTGTTCGTACAGGATCTCTATTGCGGCGCTGATCCGCAATACCGCATGCCCATCCGCGTGATCAATGAGCAGGCTTGGCAGAATCTGTTCGTACGCGCCATGTTTGTGCGTCCCAAAAACGAAGAACTGGCCAGCCACAAAGCCGAGTTTACCGTGATCGGCGTTCCCACCATGTTGACCGATCCCAAGCGTGACAGCACCAAGAGCGAAGCGTTCATCGCCGTGAACCACGCGCGCAAACTGGTTCTGGTCTGCGGCAGCGGATACGCGGGAGAGATGAAGAAGTCCATCTTCTCCGTGATGAAC
>JANXPR010000033.1 GCA_025357215.1 Acidobacteriaceae bacterium
CTGTGTAAACCGTGGTACCCAGCGTGGCGGCGGACGTGCAGATGTTCACCACGGCGCCCAACTGGGGCGCACCCGAACTATCTTTGACGTATCCCGTGATCGCGCCAACACTGGCGGCGAAGACCGGCGAGCCGGCCAGCAGGACCACCAACAAACATCCGAGTTTACGGGTCATATCCACCGCCTTAAGGGGGAAGCGAGCGATTACTGGACCGTAAATTTTGCCGTGGGCGAAATGGTCTGTTTAGAGACCAGATCGTTGACCTTGATCGTTACCTGGTAAACACCTGGGTCCAGCTTACCCACGGAAAGACTTTTCTCCAAGGTAAGTTGGATGCCAACATTGCCCATCTGGGCCGTTGATTCCGACAAGTTTAGCACGGGTTGATTGTTGGCGGTATTAATTACCAGGTACTCCACCGTGGCGGACGGCTTCTTGGTCTTTTCGTCCACACCAAGGTTGTAAACCTGCATCCAGAAATTTACCTTCTCGCCTTTGTTGAAGGCCGCCGGCTTACCGTCAGACGGCTGGACCCGCGGACGAACCCGCGTGGCGCCAATGACAAAGTTGCCGGTGCCGATTTCGCGCGCCGGAACAATTTCCATCTCGTCAGCCAGAATGAGCGACGAATTGACAAGCTTGTCATCGCCGAAGTCGGGGACGATCAGGTTGTGCGAGTACGTGCCCAGCTTGTCGCCATTCACGTCCTTCAAAACGACATCGAGCTTGTACAGTCCAGGACGCAAGGGCAGGGCTTTCCAATAGAGCAAAGGCTTGTTCATCTCGCGCTCTAGCTGGTCCGCGGTTGTGTCTTTGCGAAGCGTCTCTTCAAAGGTCTGGACGGTTTGTCCGGAAAGCTTACTGATCTTGCCGAATAGATTCACAACCGCGTGCTGCACACCATCTTTACCCGCCCAAGTCAAGGAACGCGACGGGACTTGCAGCGTGATGGGCACCAGCACGGTCTCGGACGTCAGCTTGACGAAATTGTATTGCACGTCAAAAGGGAGCAGGTTGTAGCGGATCTTGTGGGTAACAACTTCGTCCAGGTCCTTGAACTTGATCGGCGGAGGAGCGTTCAACTTGGCAAACGTTTCCATGCGGTCGAATTGCTGGGTCTGCAGGTTCTTGTTAAAAGGACCCGAGCCCAGGGCTTCAATCCCGCGGAAACGGTCGGCCTTGTTCGACTGCCCCATTTCTTCCATGGTCGTCAGGCCGGCGTTGGGCACGTGCAGCAACGCGTCTTTCTTGGAGCGGTCAATCGTCATCTGATAGGAACCGCAGCTGCAATCGTCCACGAATTCGATTTCAATTTCCTGGCCAATACCTTCCAGATAGCGGTAGCGCCAAACTTCAAACGGATAGGTTTCCGTGGAGCCTCCGCCCTCTTCCGCGGGGCGCTGATAGGGGCCGCCCATGGGATGGGTTTCTGTGCTGGTAGGAGGACCGTACATTACATAAATTCTTCCGCGGTCAGTCCGGGATCCGGGCACGCCGGCGGCAAAATGTTCATCGGCATAGGCGATTCGCCGGTAATGTTCTTCTTTGAATTCGTTTTCCGCGGTATCGGGGGTAGGATCGCGTCGTTGCCAGAAAGCTTCGATGAACGTATCGCGTTCGGCGTTGTTGCTGAGCTTTTTGAATGCGGAAAGTTCTTCGTCGGTAATGATCCACCGGACGTCCTGGTCCAACCATTTCTTATACGGACCTTCGAGTTTTTCCTTGATGGCGTTCTTGTCAGAGGTCGGTTTCGCGCGTTTTAAGGGATCTTCTTCGCCTTTTTGCGCGGCGGCTTCTGCGTCTGCTTTCTTTTGTTTCTTTGACGCCTTGGTTTCTTTTTTCTGATCGCTATCGTCCTGGCCTGATTCTTGGGCGTGCAGCAGGATCGTTCCCGACATCACTAACACGAATAAGATAAAAAAGTGCGGAATACGGAAATAACGAGACATGGTACGGCGTCTCCTTCTTTGGGGACTGTATAGGTTGACATGATTGTATGTCTTTAGGTTGGCTGAGGCAAGAAACAAAGCGCCCTGACACAAGGATTAGGAATGCTCCTAAAAGATTACAAAATAAGATACTTTCTCTATTTTTAAGCTTCCTGGCCTAGCCCCGGAAGCGCGATTCTGAATATAATCAACCCAAGGCTCCAACTGAGTATTTTGAACGTGTGCTTATTCCCTGCCCTTGGAACTTTCCGGGGGGTCGCGGCGTATATGGTATGGCGCATTAGTTCTCCTGTGAGCCCGGAAGGATTCTTAAGGAATTCATGACTGGCAAGAAGATTGCTCTCATCATTGGTGTCATTGTGGTGGCGACCGCACTTGTGGGATTCACCGTCAGTTACACGCAGAAAAGCGCGGTCACGGTGCAGACCGGTAAAGTCCTCAAGCAGGACATTTCGTCCGTGGTCACCGCTTCCGGCGAGATTAAGCCTCTCACTTTTGTAAACGTTGGCGCCAACGCCATGGGACGCATCACTCGCCTCTTCGTCAAGGAAGGCGACAAGGTCAAGAAAGGCCAGATGCTGGCCCAGCTTGAAAACGTGCAATCCGCCGCTGACGTTGATCAGATGAAATCCGCCTTGGGCCAGGCCCAGACGGACGCCGTCGCTTCGCAAGCCGCCATCAACACTCAGCAAGCGCAACTGAACAGCAGCAAGGCGGACCTCATTGCTAAAAAACTGGACTATGAGCGCGCGCAACGCCTGTTCGCCGACAAACTCATCGCCAAGTCGGACTTTGATACCAAGAAAGCCCTCTACGAAGTGGCTGAGGCTCTGGTTTCCCAGGACCAGGCCCGTCTCGCGCAGAGCCAGGCTCAGCTCGATTCCGCTCGTGCCCGCGTGAACCAGGCGCGCGCTCAAGTCACGCGTTCGAATGACGTGCTGAGCAAGACTTCTTACACCGCTCCGTTTGACGGCGTGGTCACCAACCTTCCTGTGCATGAAGGCGAGACCGTGGTCATCGGCATTCAGAATTCTCCTGGCAGCACCCTGATGACGGTTGCTGACATGGGCGTGATCACCGCGGAAGTCCAGGTGGATGAAACCGACATCGTCAACGTCGCGCTCGGCCAGTCCGCGGACGTCACCATTGACGCCATTCCCAACAAGACTTTCAAGGGCATCATCACCCAGATCGGTGACAACGCCATCATCCGTTCCACCGGCGTTTCCACGTCGCAAAGCACCTCCGGCAGCCAGGAAGCCAAGGATTTCAAAGTCACCATTACCTTGCAGAAGCCGCCGGAAAAGCTGCGGCCCGGACTTTCCGCCACCGCCAAGATCACTACGGCTTCCGCGCATGACGCGCTGGCTATTCCCATTCAGGCCCTCACCGTCCGCGACAAGAAAGATCTGGATGCTGACAGCGACAAAAAGAAAGACAAGAAAGCTGTGGCCACTGCCACACCGGCTCCCGGCGCTAAGAAAGACCCTAAGGACGAAATTCAGGGCGTGTTTGTGATCAGCAAGACCAAAAAGGCCGAGTTCCGCACCGTGGAAACCGGACTCACCGGCACCACCGAAATTGAAATCAAAAAAGGACTCCAGGAAGGCGATGAGATCATCACCGGGACCTACAAAATTCTGCGCACGTTGAAAAATGGCTCACTCGTCAAAGTGGACAACACCGTCGCGGTCAAGAGCGAGTCATAACCGTTCGTCCCATAACAAGTCTAAGAAGCATTGAAAGAGGAATCCGGGTGGCAACCGATCAGGAGAAGAGCATGGCAACCCAAGTAGCTGAAATTTCCGATAGCGTCGTCAAGGCGCCGCCGCCCGATTGCATCATCTGCACCGAAGAACTGTGGAAGACCTACGAAATGGGCTCTGAGCAGGTCCATGCTCTGCGTGGCGTCAACCTGAAAATCAATCGCGGCGAATATGTGGCCATCATGGGCCCTTCCGGTTCCGGTAAATCCACGCTCATGAACCTCATCGGCTGCCTCGATACACCCAGCCAGGGACGCTATTGGCTCAACGGCAATCTCGTCAGCGAACTCGATGACGACGAACTGGCCCGCATCCGCAACAAGGAAATCGGCTTCGTCTTCCAGACCTTCAACCTGCTCGCCCGAGCCACCGCGCTCCACAACGTGGAACTGCCCTTGATCTACAGCGGCACGCCGGCGGACGAACGCATCGCCCGAGCCAAAGGCGCTCTGGAGTCTGTTGACCTCGGGCCCCGCATGAACCACAAGCCTAACGAGCTTTCCGGCGGTCAGCGCCAGCGCGTGGCCATCGCCCGTGCTCTGGTCAACAATCCATCCATCATCCTCGCCGACGAACCCACCGGCAACCTGGATTCGCAAACCGGCCAGGAAATCATGGCTCTCTTTGCCGACCTGCATCGCAAGGGCCACACCATCGTCCTGGTTACCCACGAACTCGATATCGCCGAGCACGCGCACCGCGTGGTCCATATCCGTGACGGCGGCGTCGCCAGCGACGAACGCAAGGTCAAATAAGGACCACTACGTCCTCCAATCCCTGTCATCCTGACCGAGTCCGAGCGCCGAGCGGGCGTGAGGGCAAGTGGAAGGATCCCGAGGATGTTCGCGTCTTCGAGGCCGCTTCAGGGAGTTCTCACCTATCAGCTTCCTGAACTGCTGGTTTTCCTCCGCGTCCCTGAGTCTTCGTGATGAGCTCGCCATTTCGCCCGGCTTCCACTCTCGAAAAGCCATCGTAAAATGATTACCCTCCACCCCTGTCATCCTGACCGAGTCCGAGCGCCCAACGGGCGGGAGGGCAAGTGGAAGGATCCCGAGGATGTTCGCGTCTTCGGGGCCGCTTCAGGGAGTTCTCACGACGCCCGGACGTTCCTTGAACTCTGCGTTACCTCGTCGTGGGTTTTGTCGCTGCCGCCGCCCTCTCCGCAGCGGATCTGGGTTTGAATTACCCGACTACCAAATTACTCAATTACCAAGTCTGTCCAGTTTTTCCTTGACTTTTCGCTACTTATTCGCTATATTAATCCTGCTCTGGTGAAACCGGGAGCGGCGCCGGTTTCCTTGTAACCTTTCACTCGGCCTGCATCCTGTTGCGCGCACACCTCTGCCTCGCGCGTATTTTCCATCGACTAACTTACAAGGTGAATTCCTATGTCTGGCGACGCCAAACTCGCTACGCATGATCGCGTCATTCCTGGTTTTTCCCAGCCCGCCAACGCTTCCATTGAACGCCGCGAGATCTTAAGGTTGCTTATTACCTTCGCTGAAGTCTCTGAGGACGCGTTGTCTAACATCAGCCGGCAATGGCCGCAACGTTTGCGTGAACTCCGCCGCATCGGCGTTCACATCTGCCGCTATCGTGTCCAATACAAGGGTTCATACCGCTATGTGTATGGCCAGCCTGAATTTCGTCAGTTAATGAAAACCCGGCTCCTGAACGCCAGGCCGGACAACACGCCGTCACTGCGGCACATCATGTAGCGTCCGCGCAATACCCTTTTCCCCCAACACGCGCTTCCGAAGGCCACACATCCATGCTCCACCTGAGCTTCTCACGCGTTTCGGCCAACGTCACGACGACAAATTCCTGCCCGCACCAAGCCCTCCACCCCTGTACCACGCCATCCACCTCTGTCATCCTGACCGAAGCCCGAGCGCCCTCAGACGTGAGGGCGAGTGGAAGGATCCCGAGGATGCTCATACCGCCCACCCCTGTCATCCTGACCGAAGTCCGAGCGCCGTCTGGCGTGAGGGCGAGTGGAAGGATCCCGAGAATGCTCGCGGCTTCCATGCCGCTTCAGGGAGTTCTCGCGACGCTGGGGGGGACTTGAAACTCTCCCGTTGCCTCGTCGCGGGGTTTATCGCGCGTCGCCCTTCTGTGGTGGCTTTGTGCTTTAAATTACCCGATTACCAAATTACTCAATTACCTATATTCCCCCCTGTTCCCATTCAACCCACCGCCTGGGTCCAACTCACCCGCAAGCACGTCCTCCCCCTTGCCTGGTCCCTTAAATAACAACACTTTGCCCCACCCGCCCACTGGCCCGCCAGATGCATACATTAGTACTGTCCCCAGCTTTGCGAAAGGGCGAGGCCGACTTGCGCGCAGAGCCCGCTGCGACAGGCGCCTAGTCGAGTTAGCGCGAACCAAGACTCAAGCGGTTTGGTCGCGCAGCGATCACGGAATGAACGGAGGCCGCCATTGAACGACAACAACAGGAAAAACAGCGTCGGCATATTGACCAGCATCCGGAAGAACAGCTTTCTGCCGTTGCGTGACGCCGTCTTGTGCCAGGACTGCAACTTTGTCTCGTCGGACGAACAGGGAGTCTGCCCGGTCTGTTCCGGACGGTCACTGGACCGCCTCGCCGACCGTTTGGCGGCGGCGCACGCCCTGACCACATCGCAGCCGCGAGGAACGACCTTGGGCACGTTCCTGCACCTACTGGGGTTTCGCCGCAGAGACCGTCGTGGCGAACTCGCGTTCTTTGAACGCTAGAAGTTTTTATTGATTGAACGACCCGGGCCTTGCCCGTTTTTAGAATCTAGATTTTTTTCGAGCGTAGTCCGTTGGTTTCTTCCATCGCAATTGCCCTTGCGTTCGGATCTTTGCTCGAAGGGCCGCCGACTTCACCCGCTACCGTCGGCGGCCTTTTTCTTCCTTTAGCCCCGTAGGGGTGGCCCAAGAAAACTATTCATACCTTAACGCCACTGTCGGCTCCACGCGGGTCGCGCGGCGCGCCGGGATGTAGCACGCCGTCACCGCAACCACCACCACTACCACCGTTACGGCGCTGATCGCCAACGGGTCCGCTGCTCCAACTTCAAAAAGCAAACTGCGTAACGTGCGCGCCAGCGCCGCTCCGGCCACCAAGCCAATCGCCACACCAATCAGCGTAAGCCGCAACCCATCGCCAATCACCAGTTGAAATATCTGGCCCGGCGTTGATCCCAGCGCCATGCGCGTTCCGATCTCGCGCGTCCGCTGGCCTACCGCAAAGGACATCACACCGTAAATTCCTACCGAAGCAATCAGCAGCGCCAAGCCGGCCAGAATCGTCAGCAGCAACGTGCGGAAGCGCGCATCGGAAACTGAAACTGCAACATTCTCTTCCATCGTCCGGATGTTCACCAGCGGCTGGTTGGAATCCATCTCATGCACGGCGCCTCTGAACGAATTCGCCAAACTGCGTGGCTCTCCGCTGGTGCGCATCACCACCGATAGCACAAACACCGGTAGGGGATCGATCACCTGATGATGCGGCACGTACATTTCCGTCGGCGCATCCGTGGAAAGAGACCGCTTCACGTCGCCCACCACGCCTACCACTTCCAT
>JANXPR010000046.1 GCA_025357215.1 Acidobacteriaceae bacterium
GTCGACCATCGCAATTTGCTGGAAGCTCGGATGGAAATCACAGCCTATAATCTTCATGACGGCTCCTTTCCTCCGAGTCTTGGTCTTCGCAAACTCAAGCTTACTCGGTCCCGACTGGAGCCGTCGTTGTTATGAAATCAAGCGCCGATCGAGCGAGCTCAGCGATGCGAGGGCAAGTCGAAGGATCACGAGGGTGTTGGCACAACGAAGACAGAATCAGGGAGTTCTACCCATTGCTTGCGTTTTTACTGTTTTGGGGTTGAGTGCATTGTGAGAACTCCCAGTAACTACATGGAAAAAGTGAAGACGGTCGGGATCCTTCGACTGCGCGACGCCTTGCAGCGTCGCTCGCTCAGGATGACAGGGTATAGGCGTCCAAGAAGCGTCGAACATTTTTGGCGAGAGGAAACTCTCCAGCGGTTTGGAACGAAGCGGCAAGAAACAAAGCGGAGACCGGCTCGCGCGCCGAGCCGCCTGTAACAGGAGCCCAATGCACTACAGCGCTTGCCACGCTCTGTAGCGGGTTGGAGCGGAGCGTCAAGAAGAAACGAGCGAAGCGACAAAAACTACGCCCAGTACGTTCTGTCCAACGTTCTGTACTGGATGGCTTCCGCGATGTGCTTGCTTTCGATCTGCGCACCGCCGTCCATATCGGCGATGGTGCGAGCGACCTTCAGAATGCGGTCATGAGCGCGGGCGCTGAGTCCTTGTTGCTGCATGGCGCGTTCCAGCATGCGTTCACTGTCCGTGCCCAGATCGCAGTACGCGCGGATGTGGCGCGGACTCATCTGAGCGTTGCAGTAGATGCGTTCGCCCCCAGCGGCAAAACGATTGAGTTGGATGTCACGCGCGCGGATGGCGCGTTCGCGGATTTTGGCCGAGGTTTCGCTTTTGCCGTCGGGACCGCGAAGTTCTTTGTAGTTCACGGCAGGCACGTCAATATGGATATCAATGCGGTCGAGCAGAGGGCCGGAGATCTTAGAAACGTAGCGCTGGATCATCGGCTGCGTGCATTGGCACTCGCGCTGCGCCGATCCGTGATAGCCGCACGGACACGGGTTCATCGCGGCAGCCAGCATGAAGCGCGCGGGAAAGGTAAGCGACATGGATGCGCGCGCAATCGTCACCGTGCCGTCCTCGAGCGGCTGACGCATGACTTCCAGAACGTTGCGCGGAAATTCCGGCAGCTCGTCAAGAAAGAGAACGCCGTTGTGGGCGAGAGAAACTTCGCCGGGACGCGGTACCATGCCGCCGCCGATCAGACCGGCGTCAGAGATGGTATGGTGCGGCGAACGAAACGGCCGCACGCCAACCAAGCCCGAGGTTGCGTCCAGCACTCCGGCTACGCTGTGGATTTTTGTCGTTTCCAACGCTTCTTCAAAGCTAAACGGAGGAAGGATTCCCGGCAGCCGTTTAGCCAGCATAGTCTTGCCGGAACCGGGCGGCCCGATCATGAGAATGTTGTGCCCGCCGGCGCTGGCAATTTCCAGCGCGCGTTTGGCGGTGAACTGTCCGCGAACTTCAGAAAAATCCGCCGCGGACTGCTCGCCGCCGAGCATTTGACTGGTATCAACCTTGAGGGGAGAAACGCCGTTACCGCTGTTGAGCAAGTTGACTACATCCACCAACGACTTGACCGGATACACGTTCACTCCGGCGACAACAGCAGCTTCGCGAGCGTTTACTTCCGGCACGATCAGGTTGGCGATTTTCTTCGCACGCGCGGCGATGGCAATCGGCAATGCGCCGCGTACACCGCGCAAGCCGCCGTCCAAAGAGAGCTCGCCCACCATCACGTAGTCGGTGAGTTCTTTCTTGATCAAGCCACCGTACGCGCCCAGGATTCCCATGGCCATGGGCAGATCAAAACCCGAACCTTCTTTCTTGATGTCCGCGGGCGCCAGGTTGATGGTGATGGTGGTGGGAGGAATCTCAAAGCCGCAGTTGCGCAGCGCGGCGCGGATGCGTTGCCGGCTTTCCCGCACGGCCGCATCCGGCAGCCCCACGGTCTGGAAGTTATCTTCCGGCTTGCGGTCAGGACTTACGTCCACTTCAACTTCAATGATGTTGGCGTCAATTCCGTAGACGGCGGCGCTTTGGGTCTTGAAGAGCATTTTCGTGCGGCGTTCCCCGTGCCGAGGGGCGATTCTATCAGGAGAACGGCGTTGTTACTGAAGTACATGTTTCAGTTGAATCCGCGCGATATTGAACGTAACATCAACTTTGCCCTCCCCACGGGCCACAGGTACCCCATGAATCGCCGGCGAGAACTGCGTTATGACGTTGACCTCAATGTAAAAGTCTGGGGTATGGACCGCTATGGAAAACCGTTTGTCCAACAGGCACGTACGGTAAATGCCAGTCCCTTGGGCGGCGCGCGCCTGGCGGGGATTGACTGCGTGAGTGTGGGCGAAATCATTGCCATCCAGCTTGAGGGCCGCAAGTCCCGGTTCCAGGTGGTCTGGGTGGGCCGTAACAATACACCAAAAGCAGGTCAGATCGGGGTCCATTGCGTGGACCCGGGCAAAGAGCTGTTCGGCGACTTGAAGAATTCCACGGCGGGGACTGGCCCTTATCTGGTATCCCAGCATCGAACCGAAAGGAATGATTCTTATCTTCCGGTGGCTCAAAGGAGACCTATGCGAGAGATTCCGTCCAGCCGGAGAAAATCCACCCGCTACCATTGCACCGGCGGAGTTGAGTTACGCCGCCAGGAAGGCGCGCCGCCGGTCTTTGGCAACCTGAGTGACATCAGCCTGGAAGGCTGCTACGTGGAAACGATCGCCACCTTCCCCGCGGGCAGCGAAGTCGTGTTCTTTTTGCGTGTTGCCAACGTGAATATCCGTGGACGCGCCGGCGTAAAAATCTCAAACCACGCCGTGGGCGTTGGACTGGAGTTCACGCATCTTGCGGCGGAAGACCAGCAGCGGCTGGAATTCCTGGTAGGCACGCTCGCGGGAAAGCAGGAAATGCGTCCGGAAGATCAACGGCGCGTGGTGGCGGAAGATCCCATGCGGATGCCGGCTCCGCTTTCCACACGCACCACGAACACGGCTTCCGCCAACACCATACGCCCGGCTGTACCACTCGCCAGCGGTGGCGGAATGTCCCAGAAAATCTTGAACGCCATCAACGAACTCAACACCCTGGAACAGAACCTGGTCAAAGACCGCGTTGACCCGCGTTTGATTGCGCAGTTGCATGACGCAATCAATCACGTCCGCCAGACCGCATGGACCGTGCAGCAATGGGCTGACTTGAACGCCAGTGGCGGCGATCCGTTTGAAGTTCTGCCGCAACTGGAAGCCGAACGCATGCAGATGCTGGGGAAACTGGCCCACAACGTTACAGCAGACATTGACGCCACCAGCATCAACCAGTACACCCAGGGAATTTCCGAGCTTTATGAAAGCGTCCAGGCGCTTTACCGTCGCCTTCACCGCATAATGGTGGATGAAAGCGCGGGGTAATGTGTCACCATAGACTTACTGAGCTTTGCATCACATTTTTGAATTCGTTGAAAGTAATCGTTGCCACAGCGTTTTCCCCGCTTACCTGGACTGTGACCAGCAGTCTAATCGTCATTATCTAATCGTCTTTCAAGGAGATACTCTTCCATGAGCACTAGCGCGCGTTTAACGTCGACCGCCGTCTCTTCCCTACTGCTGGCTTTCCTTGTGGCCGCTCCTTTTGGTTGGAGCCAGGATTCCAATAAAGACTTTCACTGGAAGGGCAAGCTCAATACTGACCAAACCGTAACGGTAAAGACCATTAACGGCGAGATCAAGGCAGAGCCGGCGTCCGGCGACGAAGTGGAAGTTACCGGGATGGCGACCGGGAAATATGCGCAGGAAGTAAAGTTTGAAGTAAAGCAG
>JANXPR010000048.1 GCA_025357215.1 Acidobacteriaceae bacterium
GCAACTTCCTGCCATTTGGATTCAGCTTCCGTAATCTTGCCGCTCTTTACCAACCGCTCAGCATCTTGATACAGAATCAGCAATGCTTCCGAAAAATTCGGACGAACTTGTAGGTACCAGAGATCGTGTCCCAGAACCCAGGTTTGCGTCTTGCCTGCACGCAAACCTTCCAGAGTGATTTTCCCGTAGGGTTTTTGTTCAGTCTCGATCCACGTGAGATCAAAGGGTGAGACAAACGAGCCACGCACATTCCCACGTGACCACACCAATAAAACGTCTCCGGCGCGCACGCCCGCGGTCCAAGCATCATTGCCCTCTTCGACAGTATCCACCACAACTCCTGCTTGGAGTTGGGACTGAGTGCGATCAGTCTGAGGTTGCGCTTGCAACGAGAAACAACATAGAAGAACCATCGCTGAGACATTGATGAGCCGGGGCACCATAGGCAACAGGGAAATACGCAGATTAGGTTGAGACATTATCCCCTTAAGATACACAAACTTCAGCCACGGGCAATTCAAACTATAAAGTTGTTTAAACGGCGGGTAGTTCACGCTCAGACCGGCTCAAATTACTTTTGCGTTGTAAACGCACTCACGCGGATTTACTGAGTCTTGGGAACAATCACGATGTCCGTGGCTCGCTGCCGTTCGGCGCACCAGAAGACATGGTGAGCGGTGTGAGGACGCCTTGACAGGGTGATTGCTGCCCCGCGCCAGTCCAAGGGGCGGCCACAAAGAAACTCAAGCAGGGTCGAGATTCAGTGTCCAAACGGCCCTGTCCGAAAAGCGAAATGTAGCAGTGCCCTTTGGCCACTAGTTTGTTATGTGTTTAAGGTTGTTCACCGTCTGAACTTGTGGTTAAATTTGATACACCCACTAGGTAGTTTGTACACATTATTATCTTTGGTTCGAACTCCAAACTCTTTGGAATCAGTCCGTTGATTGCTTTGGCTCAATGATTGCCTCCTCTTCCGGTAAGGCTTGGGTTCCCCAGCGAGGTTAAGTTTTGTGAAGAGGTTTACCGCCATAGTTGCGGCGTTCGCGCTGATGTCAGGATGCGTGTGTCTGGCCCAAGCCCAGCAGCCGGCAGGTTCAGCAAACCCGGTCGCTAATCCCGCCGCTAATCCCCAGTCCGACGTTGCCCAGATTGTGATTCAAAGTCAGCAAGCGCTTGATTTGCACGACGGAAAGAAAGCCGCCAGCCTGCTACAAGACGCCCTGGTCCGCTTCCCTAACAACGAAGACCTGCAGATCCAACAGGCACGCGTTTACGTCTACGAGAAAAAGGACAAACAGGCGATTTCTCTTCTGCACGCGGTGCTGTTGACGAATCCCAACAGCCGCAATGCCCGGCTCTTGCTGGCGCAAATCTACGGCTACCACGACAACTACGCGCAGTCTGACCGGATCTACCAGGAATTGCTGGCCGCCAATTCCAAAGACGAAGCCGCCGAGTTGGGACTGGTGCACAACCTGATTCTGGAAGGCAAGCGCGGTGAAGCGCAGCAGCAGGCAAAGTCAGCGCTGGAAAAGAATCCCAACAGCCTGGAGATGCAGCAATACAGTGACTACCTGGCAGCGAATCCGAAGACGGAAAGCGCCCGCACCTACACGCGCCGCGTGCAGGATTCGGAAACGTTTTTCTCGGATACGTCCGGCAATAAATCGGTTTACTCCGCGCAGGGATTCATTTACCAGATCAACAAGAACATATCGAGCCGCGCGCGGCTGGAAGAAACGTCATTGTGGAAGACAGGAACAACCAAAGCGAACATGATTTCCGGGACGGAAGAAGCCCGGTATCGCGTGAACAAATATGTTGCGATCCGCGGGGGTGCGGGAGCGGTTCGCTTTGCCGATACCATCAGCCGCACGCTGTACTCCGGCGACCTGGAACTGTTTCCCATCAAGGGCCTGTATCTCTCCGGCGGGTATGGACGTTCCCCTATCGCACCGACTTTTGACGCCGCACAGTTTGATCTGCTGGCCCGCGGCTGGCGCACGCGCGCCGAGTACCGCATGAAAGGCTTCACGCTGGACGCCAGCATGGTGTTCAACCATTACTCTGACGGCAATCACGCGGAGCGCGAATGGGCTGAAGCCATGAAATGGTTCGGCTTTATGGACAACATGTTGAGC
>JANXPR010000052.1 GCA_025357215.1 Acidobacteriaceae bacterium
GTCGACCATCGCAATTTGCTGGAAGCTCGGATGGAAATCACAGCCTATAATCTTCATGACGGCTCCTTTCCTCCGAGTCTTGGTCTTCGCAAACTCAAGCTTACTCGGTCCCGACTGGAGCCGTCGTTGTTATGAAATCAACCCTGAGCGCGAAGGCGGAGGAATCTGCTTTTGTGAGAGCTAGGAACTGTGAGAACAGCAGATTCCTCACCGCTCAAAGCGGTTCGGCATGACAATTCGTAAAAGGGATGTGGGAATAAAACAAAAGGGATTGGGAATACAAACAAGGTTGCGGCATCTGAATGTTTGACGATTTCTTAAAAAAATCGACGGAACTGACAGCACATGGCAAACCGTTTGCCGTGGCCACGGTGGTGCGTTGCCAGGCGCCAACGTCCGGTAAGCCGGGGGACAAAGCGATCATCCGTGCGGATGGCATCCTCTGGGGATGGATTGGCGGCGGATGCGCTCAGCCAGTGGTGATCAAGGAAGCGGTGAAGGCGCTGGCCGATGGCCGTCCGCGCCTGGTGCGTATCAGCCCGTCGAGCAATGGAGCGGAAGAAGGCATCGTGGATTACACCATGAGCTGCCATAGCGGAGGCGCATTGGACATCTATATAGAACCGGTTCTTCCCAAGCCGCATGTCGTAATTCTAGGACGTTCGCCCATCGCGCAGACTCTGGCTCGCCTGAGCCGGACGATTGGCTATGCGGTTACCGTCATCGGCGAGGACTTGCCGGCGGAAAGTTTCGGGGACGCGGAACTGGTGAATGATCGCGACTTCAACCTCTCGCTCATCAACATCACGTCGCGGACTTACATGGTCGTCTCAACGCAAGGTGAAGACGACGAAGGCGCGCTGGAGAAAGCGTCGCGCAGCGGCTGTGAGCACGTCGCATTTGTGGCGAGCAAGAAGAAGGCCGAAAAGATTTTTGAGTATCTGCGGGGCCAGGGCATTACGCAAGAGCGCCTGAATCAGATTCGCGTTCCTGCGGGACTGGATATTGGCGCGGGTACGCCGGAAGAAATCGCCGTCAGCATTCTGGCAGAGCTGATTCAAACTCGCGCCAGACAAACAAAGTCCATGGCGGACTCTAAGCCCAGCGCGGAATCTAAGCCCAGCGCAGAATCCAAGCCCCGGGGCGAGTCCAAGCCAAAAGCGCCGACCGCGGGAATGCAGTTACCTGTCCTAAATAATGTGACCCCGAACAATCCCAAACCAAACGGAAACTCCAGCTCAGAGGCGATCGATCCGATCTGCGGTATGACGGTGAACACGGCCACGGCCAAATACAAAACAGAGTACCAGGGCAAGGCGTACTACTTCTGCTGCGGAGGTTGTTTGCAGAAGTTTTCAGCTAAGCCGCAAGAGTTTGCCGTAAGCCAGTAAGAAGGATTGGTTCAAAGTAAGGTTGGTTGCGGGGGCGTTATCTTAAAAAAGCCTAATTTTGCAGGCCCGAGAATCGCCCTTGTGTGCCGTTGTTTGATTTTTCCGGAACCTAATTACTGAAGTTATTCCCGCCAACGCAAGACATCCACTTTTTCCAACCAGACGTACTCTAACTAATGTACTGTTAGCACGCTGAGGTGCGCACGATGAACGCCAGTCACCCAGATCTTTCGGCAAGACTACGGACCCTCACCGCTGAGCTTCGCTCCCTGGATCTCGACCTGAAATCCGAACAAACCCCTGATGACACCCTGCTGCGGGATTTTCGCGCAGCCATGGATGACGTCCGCCTGACCGCGTGGACGGTGAACGAAATCATGACGGTCCGCGCCGGTGGCCGTGATCCGCAGCCTGTGCTTTCGTTTCTTGCAGCGGAGCGCCTGCGCCGCCTGGCCCGCATGATGACCGACGTTTCCAGCGACCTGAATGACGGCATTTTGACCTGGGGATCGAGTGGAGTGCAGCCGTTGGCTGAAGCCGTGACCCAGATCCAGACCAACTTGTCTGGCCTTCTCGCCGCACATCGTAGCCTGATCCGCAAAGTTCGCGACGGTGGCCGCTGAGAAGAAACGAAATTTTAAAGAAGAAGGCATGTCGGTCTCCGCGCGGCAATCTGCAATCCATATAAACCATTTACTATCAATCATATAGATCATGCATCTGCTTACTAGCGGATCGCTCACCAGTCTAGGCTTGCTCTAAAATACTAAATAATTAGTTGCCATTTCCCGTTTTGCCGCGTCTAAGGTACTAGAGAAAAGGGGAAAGAAGAGGGCCAAAGGCTGTGCCGCCGAGAAAGTCGCCAACGTTAACTGAAGCCGAATTGCGCCTGATGGACGTGCTGTGGCAGAAAAGCTCTGCTACGGTGCATCAAATCCTTGAGGCGCTCACGCAAAAACCTGCTCTGGCGTACAACTCCGTGCTTACAACGATTCGCATTCTCGAGAAAAAGGGCTACGTGCAACACGTGAAAGATGGGCGCGCACACGTGTACATACCCGTAGTCGGCAAGAAGGAAGCAACCCGCTCTGAGGTGCGCAATCTGGTAAGCCGTTTCTTCAAGAATTCGCACGAAGCATTGGTGCTCAACCTGTTGGAAGACAGAAACCTTGACGCCGAAGAGATCAAACGGCTGAGTAGTCTCTTGCAGGAAGGAGGCCCGCAGCAGTGAACTTTGCCACGCACGTCCACTGGATGGCCGCTACCGCGTTGGAGCGTTTGCTCTTTTGTCTGGCGGAAGGCACCGCGCTGGTGCTGGTGTTGTCGGCGCTGCTGCAATTCCTGCCCGCCAGGGATTCCCGCACGCGTTTCCGTTTGTGGTTTTCCGCCTTGGTGGCCACGGCGTCTCTGCCACTGCTCACGGCCCTTTGGACGCCGGAAACGGTGTTGGGTGCGCCGCGTCCGGTGCTGAATGTTTCGTTTTCCGTGCCGGAATACGTTGTTGCCACCTGGGCTGTGCTGGCTTTCTGCGGTGTCCTCCGCGTGGTTGCCGGACTGGTTCAGGTTCGCAAGTTGCGGAATGCGTGCCGTCCGCTGGAGCTTTCGTCTCTGGGAGCGGAAACAGCGCAGCTGATTGCTGACTTTCGCAAACGTCGTTCCGTTGAAATGCTGGTTGCGGAACGCGCGCACGTTCCATCGGCGATTGGGTTCTTTCGTCCGGCAATTATTCTTCCCGCGTGGCTCGTGGAAGAAGGTGCGTCGGACGAATTGAACCATGGCGAGTTGCACCAGGACGAATTGAACCAGGACGAATTGAAACATGTCGTGCTGCATGAGCTCGCGCATTTGCGGCGTTATGACGATTGGACCAATCTCGCACAACAGATGTTGAAGGCCATTTTGTTTTTTCATCCCGCCGTGTGGTGGATGGAACGCAATCTGGTGCTGGACCGCGAAATCGCCTGTGACGATGCTGTGCTGGCCCAAACGGGGAGCCCGCGCGTCTACGCGCAATGTCTGGCTCAAGTGGCGGAAAAGAGCTTCTTGCGGCGTCAACTGGCCCTGGCCGAGGCTGCGGTCAGTCGCGTGCGGCAACTTTCGCGGCGGGTGGCACGCATCCTGGATGCGAACCGTCCGTACGCCGTGCCTGTTTGGAAACCCGCAGTGCCGGTGGCGTTAGCGACGGCCATCGTATGCGGAATTTCGTTCGCGTGGATTCCTGGCATGGTGCAAGTTGGCGGCAGCGCCGCGGAAACTTCGTTGGCAGCGCCGATTTCCATCGCTGATCCGCTTGACGCAAATCAGGTCCGCGCCGCGGGTGGCCGCTTGGTTCCTGCTAGCCTGACACAGCAGGTTGACCGGACGCCGGTAACGCAATCCGACAGTGGCGTGGTAGGAACGGGTTCCGCAAAAGCTGTCCGTACGAAGGATGCGCCCGCCGATTCCAAGCCGCAGGCCGGGCAGCCGGTAAACCAAGCAGAGCTTCGTCAAACAGAGCGCCGTCAAGCAGAGCTTCGTCAAGCGCAACGTTTCCAAGCAAACCTTAGACTGCCGGAAAAACTTCGTCCTGAACAACTCAGTGAAGATGCGACAAGCAACGCTGAAACGGCGAACCTGCCGGCAATCGCCAACGGTAAACACGTCACGCCGCCCGCAATCGCAGTGGAAGAGGACAGCGGTTTCGTTCTGGTGATATCCAGCCAGCAAACGGTAACGCAGGGTCCGGAAGGCGTGCAGGTGAAATTTGTGGAAGTCCGTATGCTTGTTTCGGTAAGCGAATTTCATAAGCAATTTCCCAGAAAACCTAGCTCTGCTCAACGGCCGGCAAGCGGAAATAGCTTGCAAGTCTGAAGGCGGACAAAAACGATGTGTAACTAATTAATTAGTAGATAACGTAATCAAACTTCGGAACCTGCGGGTTCCACCAAAACGCTCTCAGAACGAGAGCTCTTTTCAGAAACGAGCACAGCTCTTAACGAAGACGCACTTATCGAAAAACGAGGTGAAAATAACAATGAATACGCCTGCAAAACCCTTTCTATTGTTTCGCGCCGGCAAAACGCTTTTGGCCATAACCATCTTGGCGATTGGCGTGTACGCCGGCGGCTACCAAATCTTGAAACCGTCCACGGCCAGCGCAGCCGTGGTGGCTGGCATTACTCCCGCAGCGGCGCCGCTGGATGACAACAGCGTGAATGCCATTACCGCGCTGGACCAGGCCATGGAAAAGCTGGCAGCACACGTGACGCCGGCTGTCGTCAACGTGACGGTCACGTCGCGCACTCGCGGACGTCAATTGCCGAACGGGCATCCGCAAATTCCCGGCATGCCCAATCAGGATCCTGACGAAAATCAAGGCGGAAACGATCAGAGAGGAAACGATGACGGCAATAACATTCAGCGCTTCTTCTTCGGCCCGTTCGGCCAGCAGCGCCAGGGACCGCAGATTGAACACGGCCTGGGCAGCGGCATCATCATCTCGCCCGATGGCTACATCGTGACCAACCATCATGTGATTGATGGCGCCGTGGACATTCGCGTCACCATGAATGACCGTCGCGTGTTGCCGGCCAAGCTCATTGGGTATGACAAGCTCACCGATCTGGCTGTGATCAAGATTGACGCACCCAATCTGCCCAGCCTGTCCTGGGGTGATTCCACCATACTCAAGCCCGGCCAAACCGTGTTGGCGTTCGGCAACCCGTTTGGCTTCCGCTTTACCGTGACGCGCGGCATTGTGAGCGCGCTTAACCGCGCCAACCCGTACACGGACGATCCGCGCAAGCCCGGTGAGTTCATCCAAACGGACGCGGCCATCAATCCCGGCAACTCCGGCGGACCGCTGGTGAACGCGCACGGCGAAGTTATTGGCATCAACACGTTTCTTATCTCCGGTACCGGCAGCTTCGCCGGAATGGGATTCGCCATTCCCACGCAGATCGCGCACTCAACGGTCGATACGCTGATCAAGCATGGCAAAGTGGAGCACGCGCGCATCGGCGTGGGCATCAATGACGTGACTCCGGAAAACGCCGGCTTCTTTAAACTGCCTACTGCCAGCGGGGCGCTGGTGAACCAGGTGGAACCGGACGCGCCCGGCGCCAAAGCCGGACTCAAAGTGGGCGACGTGATCACCGCCGTCAACGGCAAAACCGTGGAAACCTCCGGACAACTTCAGGCCATCATCAGCCAGCAGACTCCGGGGACCAAGTTGACGCTGCAGATCTCGCGTGACGGAAAAGCGGAAACCGTTCCCGTTACGTTGGAAGCCCTGGACGCGAAGACCGCGTCGTCCGGCAAATCAGGCGACGCCGCCGGCAAAGGCAAAGCCCGCTGGGGCGTTGGATTTACTGACGTGACTCCAGACCTCCGCGAGCAACTGCGTATGCCCGCGAACGCGAGCGGCGGCGTAGTAGTCACGCAGGTCCAGCCGGGAAGTCCGGCCGACAACGCCGGAATCGGACGCGGTGACGCCATCCTGGAAATCAACCGCCACGCGGTGAAGGATTCAGCCGACGCTCAGCGCGAATTCAAAGCCGTGGCTCCGGGCAAGGACGCGCTGGTACTGGTATGGTCCAACGGCGGCAGCAGCTTTAGAGTGCTGCACGCCGCGGAACCAGGAGCGGACGGGGGCGGAGAATAGCCGGCTTCATTCCTTCGTCAACTTCTTCAGGCGTACCGATGGTCGGTGCGCCTGATTTCTTTGCCTTGTCCTTCTCAGCGTTTCTCTGTGTCCTCTGCGGTAGAAGGTTTTGGGTATATCCCCTCCTCTCCATCCCAAGATCTAAAGGACTTACACGCCACATCCCATTTTGGCGTGGGTTTGGGCGATGTCCGACGCGATTCATCCCACTTTGGCGTAGGTTTCAGGGCTTTTATAGAGCGCAGCCCCGGGGTCCCCGACCCGCTTCGCGTGCGGGGTGGAGGTGCCCTCGGCTGCGGGTCTTGCTAGTTGCCAATTGCTAGCTGCTTTTTTTCAAAGAACGAATACTTTCCACCCCTCAGGGCTGCCAGATCATAGCGCATTTCTTGGGGAGAATAAAGCACGAAGAAGGACATCTTGACAACGCGAGGTTACGAAGCTGTTCGTTTTCGTACAATCTTGGCTAGCCGGGAAAAACAAATTCTGCAAGGAGTCAGACAAGTATGGAGATTTCGACAGCCGCAACAGCCTTAGAGACCTTCATCAACGCAGATCTCACCCAAACACTCTCGCGAATTGAAAGTTCGCTTCGAGGCGCCACTTTAGATAAATGCTCATCAGCGGTAGAAACGTTTGGTGCTGGAAACAATGTCTTGGCCGCAGCCAGCGTGATAAAGCAGCTTGCAGGTCAAATCAATGTGGTTATTCATGCTCTGGGCATCCTGATATGCTTGCCACAACTCCTCGAACCGGGAGAAATAGTCGACTATGTGTCGTTGGGGGCAGGCAACACGGGGCGAATGTTTGATCTTGAAACAAACCGTCGAATTGCCGAATTCAAATTCATCAACTGGCAAGGAGGCTCAGAAACCATTCGGCAAAATGCTCTTTTTAAGGATTTCTACCTGATGGCAGAACACGATACAGCCAAGAAGAAATTCCTATATGTACTCGGGACGGAATATCCGCTCAGATTCCTGAACGGAGGCAGAGCCCTGTCGAGTGTTTTGAGTCGTAATGTTTCATTGCATACGGATTTCGTTAATAGATTTGGTGCTCAGTACATAATTGTCCGAGATTATTTCCTTTCTAGAAGGGATACCGTAGTTGTCCAGGACATATCGCAGTTCCTTCCGGACTTGAAAAACAGTGTCGAAGATTAGACGCCGATGAAAGGAGGTCGATGCAAGGCCCCTCCCGATTCTGTAGTGCAAGAAACGTCTTCAGTCAAATGGCGGGGAGCCACGCATTGGTTTCGATCCTGAACCTACAAGATGCCTCAACCTACAAGATGAATGAATCTAGCCGCTAATCTTCATTACCTTCTGTTGCCTGTTTCCTGTATCTCTCAAATCGAATGCCCGGAGCGAGGGGTCTAAGTAGAAGCTGCGCCTGATTCACCGCTATGCCGCTTTTTAGTGAAGTTGTGCTGCTTCTCTTGGCGTATGCTTTGGCCCAACCTCGCACTAAATGACACTCATGCGGGAATTGTTCAAACCCCTGTCGCTGACGGTTTAGAACCACGTAGGCATCACATCGTCCAATGTAGCCATCATGGTCTTTCTTTCGAGCTATTTCCATTGCTTCATGGAGGTGCAGGACGGTTTGTGCCAAACTGGAAAATATGTTCTGCCCACGGCGATTGAGATGATCCATCGCATAATTAGCACCACTGCTGCCAATTACAAAAACAGGTGGATCAGCGCTTCCTTCTATGTCTTGCTTGCCTGCTGCCTTAAACAAGACTGGCTCATCCGCGACATACCCTCCAACAATGATTTCTGCAAGCAAGGGCACACTGAACACTTTTTGCTTAATATCGTCCCAGACGATCTTGTTCATTTTTCCATGAGGGAGCTTTCCGCTAAGTAGCTGTTCCCATGACAAGCCGTAGTTGCTTTGGGCAGCCCATTTGTATCGGCGGGCTAGTTGGCGAGACCGAGCATCGTCTATCGCATTTTCGACGTGTTCTCGGTAAATTGGTTTATTCTTGCGCTTCTTCGCCAATTTATCGAATTGGACACTGAGTTCCCCTACAATCTCATGCAATACGCCGAGCCTTCCGGCGACTGTTCCGACAAGTCTAAGCGGGTCAAAATCGAATATCTTACCCGCCTCATCATTTGGGCGGAGATTTTTATACGAAGCCCTTTTGTCGCTGGCGAGGATGACGTAGTTTCCGTTGTCGCAAACGACTCCAATTCCTAAAGTCATTGGACTTTCCTTTGGTAACCGAGTCCGGTGCCGGGTGCCCCATCCTTCGCGCCTTTGTTTCTTGCGAAGGGTGGGGTTCAATGATCCTACTCTAAGTTAAGATTTGCTCCGCTACGCTGATCACGCTCCGTCAATTACCATGATAGACTGCTGCACCTCCGTGGAGGCCGCTCTGAAAGTCGTCAACTCATGGAACGAATGGGACCCGTTGCAGGAAGTCATCGTGGGCACGGCGCGCGGTGCAGCGGACATCGGCTATGAGCCCGCGCTTTCTCCGTATTTCCCGCCGGGTGATCCGGGTCGTGCGTTTCGCGGCCAGCCAGTGCATCCCGCTGTAATAGACGATGCCGAGCGCCAGTTGGACAACTTTGCCGAGCTGTTGATGCGTCGCGGAATCACGGTGCGCCGGCCTGATCCAGTCGATCAAAGCGTTCCCGTCAAGACTCCCGATTGGGAAATTGCCTGCGGACATGCCACGGCTTGTCCCCGGGATACGTTGCTGGTGATAGGCGATGAGATCATTGAAGCGCCCATGGCGCAACGGGCGCGCTACTTTGAGTTCCGCGCTTATCGCAGTTTGTGCAAGAATTACTTCGCTGCGGGAGCGCGCTGGACCGCGGCGCCCAAGCCGCTCATGTCCAACGAACTTTATCGCGAACCGGCCGACGACGGCAGCGCCGAAAGCAACGCTCCATTCGACTTCAACTCCGCTCCGCTGCTCACGGAATTTGAACCGGCTTTTGATGCTGCATGCTTTGCGCGATTCGGGCGCGACATATTCTGGCAACCCGATTTGGTCAGCAACGAGTTTGGCGCGGAGTGGCTGCGTCGACATCTTGGTCCGGGGTTCCGCATCCATCGCATTGCGTTCCGCGAACCAACGCCCACACACATTGACACCACGCTGGTGCCCATCCGTCCGGGCGTGGTACTGGTGAACCCGGAGCGGCCATGCATGGATGGGTCGCTGGAACTGTTTACGGCGAACGACTGGCAGGTGATTACCGCTCCGCCCTCGGTGCGAACCGGACCAGCGCCGTCGCGCGACGTGAGCAACTGGATCGCGATGAACATCTTTATGCTCGACGAGCGCACAGCGGTAGTGGAACAGGCAGAAAAGCCGATGATGGATTTGCTGCGCTCGCTCGGGTGCGAAGTGATTCCATGCGCGTTTGACCGCGTGTATCCATTCGGCGGCGGACTCCACTGCTGCACCGCCGACGTCCGGAGAGACGGAGAGTTGAAGTCGTACTTTCCGTCGTTGGAATAGGCTAACCGACAAGTCTTGCGAACGTGACGACTTTCAGTTCGGCTTCGTCATGCGGAATGTTTGCAGCCAGTCGATCACCGCGCTCTGCAACGCGATGCGATGGTCAGAGAAACCGTGGTCGGTGGTCATGTGGATTTCCGTCACTTGCTTGTTGCCGGCTTTGCGCAGAGCTTCGGCCATGGCATGGTTGTTCTCAATGTTGCGGTCGTCCGCTTCTAAGATCAGCACCGGACGATCTTTGAGCGACGCAGCGTCGTCCAGGTAGTTCAGCTTGGCGGCGTCTTTTTCAATTTCAGCTACCAGACTTTCCGGGGTGGTTCCTGCCAGGCGCGGCGAGTCGTCCTTGAAAACTTCACCGCGATGCTTCATGTCCGGAAGCTTGCTTAAGCCAATGTCCCACGCAGCGATCATGGCCACGCCCAGGATATTTGGATCGCGGGCCGCGGCGCGGCTCACCATGAATCCGCCCATGCTGTGTCCGATCAGCACGATTTCCTTGGCTGCAATGCGATACTTGGTAGCGTTGGCCGGATCGCGCAGAAATTGAATGCAGGCCTGTGTGTCTTCAATCGCGTTGGCGAAAGAAAACGTTCCCTGGCTGCCCCACGCTCCGCGATAGTGCGGCACCAATACGTTCCATCCTGCGCGCCGGATAGAGTACGCCAGATCAAAGTTCCGCTCGTTGCCGGGGAAGCCGTGCATCAGAATGACCGTGGGATGCGGCCCCGCACCGGAGGCTATATAGATGATGGCATGCAGCATTAAAAAGTGATCTGAAGCCTGATCTGGCGCACCGCGGCTGGGGATGTCCGGGGCTTCCATCGTGGCTGGGTAGGCTTTGTCCGGCGCAGGATCAGAGATGACAGCGGACGGCGGTTGCTGAGCGGACGCGTTGGACACTGCGGCAAGAAACATGAATACGCAGATGAAAAGAAAAAAGGTCTTTGCTGACATGACACGCATAAAGCACCAACCTCTCTAACACTAACAAAGCGTGGGTGCCCCATCCTTCGCGGTTTTGTGCGAAGGTTGAGATTCGATGAACTACAACCAAAAACTTCTCAAAAGATCACTTCGGACGATGAAGGCAATTATTCCCACCCTTTTGCTCCGGAGCTGCAAAAACGCGCAGCTTCGTCGCAAAAGAATGGGGCACCCACGCCTCATCTAGCCGATGGCCTTGAACTGTTCATCAATTTCTACCTGATGTCCCGCGACGAGGCGGTTGTTCTGGTTGGCCAAGCCGACCACGGCCAGCATCTCGTTGAACATGGCTTCCGTCATGCCTTTCTTGCGCGCGGCGGCGGTGTGCGCGGCAATGCAGTAGTCGCACTGGTTGCTCACGCTTACGGCCACATAGATGAGCTCTTTCACTAGCGCGTCCAGCGTTCCGGCGGACATGATGTCCTTGGTGTCTTCCCACGTGCGCTTCAGGCGGACCGGATCATGCGCCAGCGCTTTCCAGAAGTTAGTGACTTTGTCGATCTTGCGCGTGGCCATGATGTCGTCATACACGGCGCGGACTTCCGGGCTGGCTTTGTCGTATTCGATGAAACCAAGGGTGGACATGAAGGTTCTCCAGGGAGACGTGGCGTGCCACGTCTCTACGTTAAGAGTTGCGATGAATCGGCAGCGACGCACGCTCCGTCGACTGCCAGAATTGCCAAGATTGCCAAATAATCCAAACTGAAAAACCAAAAAACCAATTGCCAAGATTGCCGAAATTGCCTGAATTTGAAACAGGGTTGCGCGGCCTTCAATTTGGATTCTTTGGCAATTTTGGCAATCATGGCAATCGTTCAAAGGAGCCATTTCTTTACGGTACCAACACCAGCTTGCCCGTTGTCTTTCTGCCTTCCAGGTCCCGATGTGCCTGCTGTACGTCCGCCAATTTGTAGATGTGTTCGATGCGCAGTTTGAGTTTGCCGTCGGCGATCCATCCCAGGACGTCGCTTGCACGCTGCTCCAATTCTTCGCGCGACGCGATGTAATGTGCAAGACTTGGCCGCGTGAGGAACAACGATCCTTTTTGAGCCAACTTGATCGGATCAAACGCCGCGACGGGACCGCTGGCTCCTCCGAACAGAACCATGTATCCCCGCGGACGCAACACGTTAATGCCGCCATCGAAGGTCGTCTTGCCTACGCCGTCATACACCACGTGCACGCCTGCGCCGGCCGTCAGGCGCTTAGTTTCGGCCTCAAAATCCTGTTCGGTGTAGATGATCACGTCGTCCGCGCCGGCGTCTTTGGCCAGCTTGGCTTTGGCCGCGGAGCCCACGGTGGCAATCACGCGCGCGCCCAGATTCTTGGCCATCTGCACCATCAGCAGACCAACGCCGCCCGCAGCCGCGTGGATCAACGCAGTCTCGCCCTTCTTGAGGGGATACGTGGTGTGGATCAAATAATGCGCGGTCATACCCTGGAGCATCGCGCCTGCGGCCTGCTGGTCACTAAGCTTTTCCGGCACGCGGATCAGCCGGTCGGCGGGCACGGCAGCGTATTCGGCGTACGCGCCCATCACTCCGGTGTAGGCCACGCGATCACCCGGCTTGAGCGACTTCACGTCAGCGCCAACTTCGGTCACTGTTCCGGCGGCTTCCTGGCCGTCCACAAAAGGCAGCGGAGTAGGGTAGCGGCCTTCACGGAAATAGACGTCAATAAAGTTCACGCCCGCCGCGGCAATCTTCACGATGGCTTCATTCGGTTTCGGCGTAGGCACAGGGAGGTCAACCAGCGTGAGGACTTCAGGACCACCGGGCTTCTGAACTTGGATGGCTTTCATGCGGGGAATTCTAAACTTTCGTGCTGGAGTTTGTCGCGGGCCTGAAAGCGCCGTTGTCCGTTACTATATTTACGGGAGTTTTTTACGCGAATGAGTGAGACGCCAAATCTGTTTTCCCCATATCGCCTGGGGCCCGTGGAGTTGAAGAACCGCATAGTGATGGCGCCCATGACGCGCAACCGCGCCGGACAGGGCAATGTGCCCTCGCCGCTCATGGTTACCTATTACGAGCAACGGGCTTCGGCGGGACTGATCGTGAGTGAGGCGTCGCAGGTTTCGCAGCAGGGCGTGGGCTATCCTGGAACGCCGGGCATTCATACGCCCGAGCAAGTTGCCGGATGGAAGAAAGTGATTGAAGCCGTGCACGCCAAGGGCGGCAAAATATTTCTTCAGCTCTGGCACGTAGGACGAATCTCGCATCCTTCATTGCAACCCGAGGGCGGATTGCCCGTGGCGCCTTCGGCCATCGCCGCGCAAGGCCAGCTTTTTACTTTTACCGGCATGCAGGATTTCGTGGTACCGCGCGCGCTCGATGCCAAAGAAATCCCGGGCATCGTATCCGACTTTGCCGACGGTGCGCGCCATGCCAAGGCCGCCGGCTTTGATGGCGTGGAGATCCACGCTGCCAGCGGTTACCTGATTGACCAGTTCCTGCGTGACTGCGCGAACCAGCGCACGGATGCGTACGGCGGCAGCCCGCAAAACCGTGTGCGCTTTCTGCGCGAAGTTACTGAAGCCGTGATCGGCGTTTGGGGGACGGAGCGAGTCGGCGTCCGCTTCTCACCTGTCAGCGACTTCAACAGTATGGCGGATTCCAATCCGGACTCTACGTTCGGCTACGCCGCGGAAGCGATGAACCAATTGAAAATCGGGTACCTGCATGTGGTGGACCCAATCGGCGCAGAGGCCGCTCCGGGGCCGCGCGTCACGCGTACCATCCGCACAAGATATCGTGGCACGCTGATTGCCAACGGCAGTTACGACCTGCAAACCGGCAACGCGGCGCTGGCCAGTGGAGAAGCCGATTTAGTTTCCTTTGGCGCCTTGTTCCTGGCGAATCCTGATTTGCCGGAGCGCTTCGCCCGCGGCGGCAAGCAACTCAACTCGCCGGACCGGCCAACCTACTACGGTGGCGACCAGCACGGTTACACGGATTATCCTTTTTTGCAGGGATAAAATTCGGCTAAACTGGTTTTATATCGAAGCCAAGCCGTATCCAACATGCCCCAAATTCCCGATCTCATTCACCTGGCCATCCCGGCTTTTATCCTTCTGTTGGTGCTGGAGGTGGTGGCGGACGCCTACATGCGCCGCGACCTCTATCAGGTCAAGGACACGGCGGCGAGCCTGACCATGGGCCTGGGCAACGTGTTCATCGGCTTGGTGGCCAAGGGGATGGTGCTGGCGGTGTTCACGTTTGTCCACAAGTTTGCCATCTTTAAGATCGGTTACACCTGGTGGGCCTGGGCGCTCATCTTCTTTGCCGACGATTTTTCTTACTACTGGTTCCATCGCGTTAGCCATGAATGCCGTTTCTTCTGGGCGTCGCATGTGGTACACCATTCGTCACAGCGCTACAACCTGGGTACCGCGCTGCGCCAGACATGGACGGGAACGCTCATGTCCTGGATTTTCTGGCTGTGGCTGCCGCTGGTGGGCTTTCCGCCGCTGATGATTCTTACCATGCAGGCCGTCAGCTTGCTCTATCAGTTCTGGATTCACACGGAAATCGTCCGCCACATGGGACCGCTGGAAGCGGTGATGAACACGCCGTCGCACCATCGCGTCCACCACGGAGTAAACGAAAAGTATCTTGACCGCAACCACGCCGGCATCCTGATCATATGGGACCGCATGTTCGGCACCTACGAACCAGAAGTAGAGAAGCCGGTGTACGGATTGACGAAGAACATCAACACCTATAATCCGCTGCGGATCGCGTTCCAGGAATGGCTGGACATCTGGAATGATGCGCGCACGGCACCCACCTGGCGGTTGAAGATGCGATATGTGTTTGGGAAGCCAGGGTGGAAGGAAGAACGAAAAGCTTCGGCGTAAGGCTTCCCGTTCACGGATTGGGACAGCCCAATGGATTCCTTTTCTTAGATTTTCTTGTAACGCTTACTCACTCCTGTACACCATGTTACTTGATGGTTGTGTGGTCCCGGGCAACCCCTGTCCCATTGCGTCATGCTGTCTTTGGCCGTTCGCTGTCTCTTGAACGGCATGTAATCCATCTCAGGGACCACTGAAACAAAGTCAATTCGCGTAAGGAGCGAACCCGATGAAATTCTTGATCAAGAGTATCTGCGCTGTGTTTCTGTTCTTGTGTGTCACCGCAATGGGTAACGCGCAAGCGAAAGTCAACTGCAGTCAATCAGGCACCACCATCAACTGCCGCATCGACCAGCCCACGGTGACGCAGCGCAGGACCGAATACCGTGCGATTGTTTTCAAGCCTAACGACACGATCTTGGTCAACGCCGGCGGATGCGCCCAGACCGGAGGCAGTGGCGCAACCTGGAAGAGGTTTGTTAACCCTTCCGGTCCCAGTGCTGACCGGCTCTACCATGGCTTGATCAGCATTCCAGGCCGGACTGAAGAAAGAATCCAAGGAGTCATTGGCCATTCGATTCAGCTTCCACCGGTGATCGAGCCGGCCATGGCCTTCCTGGTCATTGGTTATGAAGATGACAATTATGGCGACAACGGTTATTGGGGTCATGACGACGGCACGGAAAACCAGTGCAAACAGGGAGCAGGCCACGATGGCGGCCCGGCGTGGGTGACAATACAAATCAAACGCGGCGGCGGTCCGCCTCCTGGTCATCCAGCTAGTTTTGACCTTGGTAGCACAGCCTTTGATTCGAACGGGCTTCCCATGAACCCCAGCTGGCAATGGGAAAAAGACCACGCGGGCACGCATCCTGACCCTGTGGCGTTATGCGCCGGATTTCCGTATGTGAACGCTTCTGATCCGAGCCGAGGCGTGGGATTCGGAAATCCGCCATGCACCACGCAAAGCCCCAGCGTCAACGGCCCTACAGGATTCAACGAACTGCTTTGTGCCCATGCCGCCACGCCAGGGCTGCTGCACGGACATCTGAATTGGTGGCCCGTTACGGCCGCGGGGACAATTCTTTGGGTAGACCACAAAGACTGGACACAAACCGGTGACGACGACTATGACTTCACCCTGACTCCGGCGAGCGGAACCGGTCTCACCACCAACAATGGCCACGTTGGCAACGTTCCCAGCAATCCTCAAATGTATGTCGTGGAATTTGATTCCGATGAGACGGTCGACCATATTGATCGCGGATGGTGGAACGATTTCCATAAAGCCGTGGACAACAATGGCGGGAAGCCGGGCGGCGTTCCGGGCAGCATGATCGACGGACATCAAGCAGTCATAGTCGGGCTTCTCGGCCTCGATTCTGAACACGGCGCATACTCCGAATTGCATCCCGTATACGTAATGGCGATTCATGTGAAAGACGATCCCGCGGACGACACTTGGGCGATTCTGGCCCGTAACTGGGGAGATGAAGGGTTCTGTTCGCAGGACGAAATGGCCGTGCCCCTCAGCACGCTCAGTTTCTTTTTGCCGCGTCCGGGAGCCACCGGCGGAACCGCAAACACTGACCAGCTGTTCAGCAACAATGACAATACGGTTTCTGTTTTCACCCAGGCCGGCGGAGCAACCGTAACTCTGGACCTGGGCCCACCTGAAAACGGCACACTCGTCCACGGCACGGTGCATTTCACATGGACCATGGGGACCACAAAGAAGAGGCCGGTCCTGCCGATTCTCCAGGCGACTAAGTCCACGACCGGCGCGCATGGCATTGAGATCGAAAAGCATGCCCCCGAAGTGGAAGCAGCAGACATGTTGGGGCGACTCTCCGTCCAGAAAAGGGCGGAGGTTCAAGCAAAACTAAAGAAACCGCCCGTACCGGCCTACACCCGGCCGGTGAAACGCGTGGCAACCATCAACGTCGTCCGGGTGGCCAAGCCGGTAACAATCAAGAGACTTCCTGCCCCAGGGAAAGCGGCCAGGGACCGCCTGCGGGCTCAAGTGCTTTGTTCCGCTTTCTCCGGACAAATCCCCGGATATCCGGCATCTGCCTGTCAGGCCGTACGCTAAACGACGTCGGCATGGTTTAAAGAGTACGAAGCCAACAAGTGGAGAGCAGGGCCTTTTGGTCCTGCTCTCCGCTCGCTTTTTAGTCAAATTCAAAAAGGCAAAGCGAAATCATCCTGACGGCGCGGCATCTGGAGCGCGAAGTGGCGGTTAGGGAGCGGCTTGTCGCTTATTTTCCATCCTGTTTTTTCCGCGCCGTTACCACCATCTCGGCATCGGTCACCGTCATCTGCATGCTGCCGGCATCTTCGGCAAAGCGAATACGCACCGAGGGGCCGCCGGAGGGATAAAACGTGTGATCACCCAGGTGGAACAGCGGACGTCCCATGCCGGCCTTGCGAGTCCAGAGCAGTTGCGCCGGGTGAGTGAACATCTTTCCGCCGGACATCTTTGGATCGGGCAGAGTGACGTCAACCTGTTGCGTGTTGGCGATCCCAAAAACATATGTGCCAGCCAGCGCCGCCGCTTCAGCTTCCGGAAGCGGAGTGGGCGCCGGAGTGTCGGCGTCACCGAGAGATTGCAGAAAGTCGAGCACAGGGCGTGCTGCGTCGCCGCCCATCCGTGAGTGCGCCAGCAGGCTGATCCCGTGTGGTCCGCGCGTACGTTGGATGCCGGGCTGAGCCGCGACAAAAGCTTTCACGACGTCCAACTGGCCGAGCATGGTTGCGGAGAATAACGACGGCTGCGCTCCTTTGGACATAAGGTACTCAGCAATCGCGCGATTGCCCATGTGCGAAGCGGCGCCCAGGGCGGTTTCCCAGTCGCCAAATCCCCAGTCCCAAGCCGCTCCGGCGAGCTGCGTGCGTGCTTCCACCAGCTCCTTCACGCGCTTGAGATCGAAGTGCGAGACAGTAACCATCTCGCGTACCAACTCCGGCGGTTGCGTGGGGAAAATGTCAGCCACTGGCATGTGGTCAGCATGTGCCAGGCTTTCAAGTCCCAATAAGGTTGCGGAAAGCCCTAACGCCTTGGCGGGAAAAACAACGGAAGCCATTTGCAGCAGGCCACGGCGCGAAACGTTGAAAAGTGTAAGCATGATTGCCTCTCTCGAGAAATATCTGACGCTGCATGATGCTGCCTTCCGGGTGGGCGCGCCAAGTGATTTTCTGCGCTGGCTCGGCTAGAAAAAGGTTAGACGGTATCTCCAGTTTGGTCAGTGGCTTGCGAAAGGTTGTGAGGCGGAAGTCTTGGCGTCCTCGGCCATCCGGGAAGAGAATTCAACGCCGACCTTTTTGGCGATTTCGGCCTCAAGCCCCAGCGGATCATCCATTGCGCGCTCGGTCCGTACCACTCGCAGATGTGTCTGTTCCGGCAGACGGATGAGGTGAACCAGAATTCTTACCTGCGTTCCGTTGGACTGCACCTGGCCAAGCACGATGTACCTGGCTTTGAGTGCCGCGCCGATGGCCGTAAGGTCGCGCTGGTTGCGTGGCTGACGAAGAATCTGCGCATTGCCGATCACCGCATAACGTCCGTTGCTCGCGGACGTCAGCTGTTCCACCACGTTGTCCGTCAGTCCGTCACTGAAGCGGTCAATCGCGGGGTTGCCAGTTTCGTTGTCAAAGCGCAGTACGGCTACGATGGGCGGGCCGGCGGCAGAATTTCCCGCAGGATGCGTGAACCGCTGCCACAAGGCGATGAAGGATATGATCGTCGCAAGAATCGTTGCCGCGGTCAGCAACGTTGCCGCAGTCTTGCGTCCGGAGTTTTCTACTGGCGCAGAAGGTGGTTCGGCTTGCGGCGCTCCATCGGAAAGCCTTTCGATTGGCGCGATGAACTGGTAGCCCTGCTTGGGAACGGTGCGGATGAATCGTGGCTCGGTGGAATCGTCCTTTAGCGCAGAGCGTACTTGCGATATGCAGAAGTTCAGGCCGCGTTCAAAGTCCACGAAAGTATCCGCGCCCCAAACCGCCTGGCGAAGTTCCTCGCGGGAAACCACCTGCCCGGCGTGGTCCACCAGCATTCCCAGAACCTGCGCGGGCTGCGCCTGCAAGCGGACGAGCACACCTTCGCGCCACAACTCCTGCGTGGCGGAGTCGAACTCAAAAAGGCCAAAACGAAATCGTCCGGAGCCCATGCTGATCACGCAGGCGATTGTCGCACAACTCCATCGTACGTGGATATCGCGCGCGCGCCCGTTGGTTTGAATGTGGGGAAGTTTAGCCTTCGGCCTTTTTCTTTTTCGGTTTGATGGCCTGCCACATCTCGTCGGTGAGCAGATCGCCCAGATGGCTGAACTCGCTGGCACCTTTCAGGCACTCTCCGCCGTCCATCACGACCTGGTGGCCGTTGATGTAGCCGGATTTGTCGCTCACCAGGAACGCCGCAAGATCGGCCAGCTCTTCATGCGTTCCAAAGCGGCCCAGCGGATTGCGTTTCTTGGCGAGATCTTCCAGAGACTTCACCGGCATCAGGCGCGAGAATGCGCCTTCGGTCGGCACTGGACCGGGAGCGATGGCGTTGAAGCGAATGCCGCGGTTGCCCCACTCCACAGCCAGACTGCGCGTCATGTTCAACACCGCGGCCTTGGCCATCGACGATGGCACTACGTAGCCCGATCCGGTTTCAGCGTACGTGGTGGTAATGTTCAGGACGTTGGCATGGTGCCCGGCTTTGAGCCAACGCTTGCCGCAAGCCATGGTGCAATGGAGAGTTCCCATCAGCACAATGCCGATCACCGCTTCAAACGCGCCCATGGAAAGATCCTCCGTACGGGAAATAAAATTGCCAGCGGCGTTGTTCACGAGCACGTCCAGCGGGCCGTCTTTCCAGATTTCGTCAATCATCGCTTCGACGCGCGCG